>JAUSDH010000157.1 GCA_030650655.1 Candidatus Brocadiaceae bacterium | reverse complement strand
TCAAGACGGCGTTAACTCCAATAAGATCAAACTCAAGGTTACAGAGAGGATAAGAGAAGACTGCGTTTATATGGTTCATGGTTTTGGTCATAATTCAAAAGATGTAAAAAAGGCTTTTGGAAAAGGCGCTGATGACCAATCACTGATAACAAGGTATGCGATTGACCCGCTCATGGGCGGCACAGGAATGAGGGTAAACTTCGTGAAGATACTAAGGGAAGCTTAATATGCCGAGATACGGAATGATAATAGATCAGAAGAGGTGTATTGGCTGCATGGCATGTGTTGTTGCCTGCAAGAGGGAAAACGATGTGCCTGAGGAACATTACCGGACAAGGGTAGTGGAGATCGTGGAAGGTAAATTCCCAAAACTCCGCATGGAACTGAGACCTGAACTCTGTAACCACTGTGAAAACGCCCCATGTGTGTATAACTGTCCCACAGGGGCTTCTTACAAAAGAAAAGACGGCATAGTCATGGTTGACAAGAAAAAATGCGTGGGCTGTAAGGCGTGTATGGCAGCATGTCCTTATGACGCCAGATTTATAGACCCGAGGAATGGGGCAGCGCACAAATGCACCCTTGGCGAACACCGCATTATAGACGGCAAAGATCCTGCCTGTGTTACCACCTGCATATCAGGGGCAAGGATATTTGGCGACTTTAACGACCCACAAAGTCCTGTAAGCAGGATATTAGCAGAAAGGCATGTAAGAACCTTAATACCGGAGGCGGGCACTAAACCGACTATTTATTATATAGGGCTCGAACTGTTGACATAGGAGGTCAAATATGAAGGAAATATCAATAATAGGCATAAACGAAATAACATATCCCCATCTTGACATATGGAATTGGACAATCGCCTTATACCTCTACCTCGGAGGCATGGTGGCAGGATTGATGATATTGGGCGCTATATCGCAGCTTCGTTCAAGTCCGATAACTGAAAAAGCCACAGACAGACCTGTAAGCTGCTATATGGCGCCAATACTGTCTCCTATACTCCTGTCAATTGGTATGCTCTTCATCTTTCTTGACCTTACACGGAAGTTAAATTCCTTCTGGTTCTATCTGAACTTCAACATAATGTCCCCAATGTCATGGGGTGCATGGGGTGTTGGTATTATTATACCTGTAAGCGCCCTCTGGGCAATCAGCTCGTTGCCTGGCAGCTACCTCGATAAACTAAAGAGATGGAAGTTTATCCCGTACCTTTACAATAAACTCGTTCCATACAGAGATAAACTGGCACGACTAAACTGCGGACTCGGTATATTTCTCGGCATCTATACAGGGGTGCTTTTAAGCAGTTTCGTTGCAAGGCCATTATGGAACAGCGCTATATTGCCGATACTATTTTTAAATTCAGGGTTATCTACAGGCGCAGCCCTTCTTATAATTATAGCAAAGGATCGTATGGAAAAAGTATTCTTTACAAAAGCAGATATCGCACTGATTGCCACAGAGATTGTAATTATCATACTGTTCTACTACGCACATCTTACTTCCACTTCTCCTCATGTTGAATCAATCGCGCCGTTTTTTACGAAGGGTTACTATTTCCCGTTCTGGATTACGGTATTTTTACTCGGCATATTTTTACCAATGGCATTAGTCCTCGATGTGGCGAGGGTAAAAGGCTTTTCTGTATTAGGCCTCGAAAAGCTAAGAATTCATTTGAGCGCATGTCTGGTGTTAATCGGCGGTCTGGTCACAAGACTTGCCTTCGTTTATGTGGGACAGTTAAGCAGCCTGAGCGATATTGTTAAAAGGTGACAAATAAGGTATATTTTTACTATCTATATCAATTTGTCAAGATAAGGAGGTGTAATTAATGAATGAAGTAAAGATTGACCAGACAGTTGACGCACGGGGTGCCGCGTGTCCCGGACCTTTGATGGAACTGATTAAGGCAATGAAGTCTGCGGATGTCGGCACGGTTATCGAAATTCTATCATCCGAAAAAGGAACCAATGTTGATGCCCCAGCATGGCTGAAGAAAGTGGGTCAGGAATTAATAGCCGTAGAAGACAGAGGCGGCTATTGGAGCATAATCGCAAAAAAAATTAAATAAAACTTTTTAATGGTAACTATTAAGGAGGAGTGACAATGCCAAAAAGAATTGTAATTGTAGGAGGAGGCACAGGAGGAACAATAACGGCCAATCTTCTTTCGAGAAATTTATACCGCCAGCTTGTAAATGGCCAGGTTGTAATCAATATGATTACCGATAATCCTGGACACATATACCAGCCAGGGTTTCTGTATGTAGTTTTTGACAAGGTAAGACCGGATGACATTGTACGGAAACAAAAAGATCTTCTTGACCCGCACATAAACCTTTTTGTTGACCCTGCAGTAAAAATTGATAGAGAAAATAACATCGTTATCACTGCAAGTGGGAAGGAGTTTCCTTACGATTACCTTGTAGTTGCTACTGGCTCAAGAATAATGCCTGATATGATTCCAGGCTTAAAGGAAGGAGCGCACTGGTTTTATGACCTTGAAGGCTCAAAAAGATTGCGTGAAGCTCTGATGCATTTTGACGGTGGTAGAATAGTTATAACAATAGGCGTTCCCCATAAATGCCCTGTTGCACCACTCGAGATAACATTCATGCTTTATGACTATTTCAAGCAGAAGGATATGCTTAATAAGGTTGAACTGTATTATACGTATCCCATCAACAGACTTCATGCCCTTGAACCTATTGGAAACTGGACAGTTCCTCAGTTTGAGAAGAGAAGGATAAAGTATGAAGTACTTTTCAACATGGAAGAGATAGACCCGGTGAAAAAGGTGGTCCGTTC
>JAUSDH010000131.1 GCA_030650655.1 Candidatus Brocadiaceae bacterium | reverse complement strand
GAGAAGGAAGAAAGACCAACAAAGAGTGGCAGAGATGCCTAAGCAAGTTGGAGATGGTGGATGAAGCAGAACCTTTTTTATGGACGGAATTCATGTTGATAGTTTGTGAGGGAAAAAAAGAATGATGTTGCCAGCAATACTGTTCGGCACGGTGTTTGAGTGACGCAATACCTGAGAATTAACAATTTAGCTTTCTACCTCTAAAGAAAACCATTTCGAATTTTACACCTACTCCTTTCTCACTCTATCAAAAATTCCTCTCTCACTACCTATCTTTTTTCAATGGTACTGTTTCAAAAAAATAAGTGAAAATTTTATGTGTCATAAATTTTGACTTATTAACTATTTATGACATTTTTTGAGTTGATGTGTCTCGTCGCTCCTGTTATTAATTACACGTATGGATGACATACGTGCTGACAGAGCGAACAAAAAACTCAAGAAAAACACTATACAAAGACTCTCCCTTCTCCGATCTTTCAAACATCTTCTGGGGAGACTCCACTCTCATGCAGATTGCCACAACAGAAAGTTGCATTACGATCAATACGTTAGCCTGATGTTACGGAATGTGTCAATGAAAATTAGACACTTTATTAATGAGTTTAGTGTATTCCCCCAAAGGATATTTCCTGTTTAGGTTGATTAATCCAGGCGGCCACAGGCAAGCTTGGAGGTTTAGGCACTTTTCCTTTGAATCGTTCAGGATGATTTTCAAAGGCACTTTTTAAAATACGCCTACGTTCTTTAATAATTTGATCCGTGCGGCCATAGTGAACATCTTCTGGTTTTAAGAGTCCAATACCAGAATGATGATGCTCTGTGTTGTACCAGGTAAAGAAATTTTGACAGAAAGCCCTGGCATCCTCAATCGAGCCGAAATTTCCGGGGAAATCCGGACGGTACTTGAGGGTTTTAAACTGCGATTCAGAATAGGGATTATCATTGCTAACGTAAGGACGAGAATGGCTTTTTGTTATCCCCAGATCAGAGAGAAGAAATGCCACGGGCTTAGATGTCATGCTTGACCCACGATCAGCGTGGATCGCCAGTTGTTCTGGTTTGATAACCTGTTTTTGACAGGTATCAGCGATGAGACGTTGTGCCAAAACTGCCTGTTCACGATGCGCAACCATCCAGCCAACCACGTAACGGCTGAAGATATCAAGGAGGACATACAGGTAGAAATAGGTCCATTTTGCAGGTCCTTTGAGTTTCGTTATATCCCACGACCATATCTGATTAGAAGCCGTGGCCAGAAGCTCAGGTTTCTGATAATTGGGCCGGAGTAACTGGTTTCTTCTTTCACGCACTTCGCCATGTTTTCTATCGGATGTTCACCTCAAGCGAAAAGGCAAAAAGAGCTGCAATGCCTTAATATTACCGGGCTTTTCGTCGTTCGGGAAGTTTTTTTCTTGTGACTACACGGATATCTCTCTTTGGCAATGCCTCTGGCAGCTTTATTTTTAATGCCTCTAACAATCTACGAGATTGTTCTCGTGGTTGTGGAATCTTCAGGCACCGCGTGTCTTGACCCTTGACCTTCACTTCCATCGAACAAACGGTTGCCAATTGTTCGAGTCCGCCCTCCACCGTCAGGTCAAAACCCTCCCACGCCTTTCGAAGTCTTCGGATAATCAGGTACGCAAGCATTACCACAAACACATGCCCTCGCGTACTCTCCTCTTTTCTCACATACCTTGGGCGAACCTCCAGATTCACCGTCTTGCAATCCCGAAATGCCCTCTCC
>JAUSDH010000124.1 GCA_030650655.1 Candidatus Brocadiaceae bacterium | reverse complement strand
ATAGGATTCTCGCAAAAGGATAGAACGATAGATTTTCTTGCCTGATTTTGATTTGTTTTCTACGATATGCATGTCCACTGCAATACAACATATTATCTGTAGCAGTCAAGTACATTTATCAAATAATAGGATATTGTTAGTGACTACGTAATTACTGGAAAAAACACACTTAAATACCATCTCAGTAATCGGTTATGTTAAATAGACTGAGGTGAACATCCGATAGAAGGTAATACTATAGGTTAAAAAAATCTGCCAGCTACATTTAAATTTATTCTTGAAGACACCCCTTTTTCACGATATTATCACTTCCTATCTCTTTCACCAGACAATGAGATTAGTTCTTTTTACACTCACTCTGTAAAAAAGAATAGTTAAGTTTTGGCGATACACACGTAAAATTAAAAGGAGAGTATGGAATGAAAATGTTTCTGCAGATGCTCACCCTGGGGATAATGTTGTTTTTGTTTGGACAAGGCTTATGGGCGGGGGTTCTCGAAGATGTCATGAATGGTCAGGCTACGGTTATTGACATGACTTATCCGTTGAATGAAAAAAATGCTTACTGGCCTGTAGGACCGTATACCCCATTTAAGTACGAGGTCATTGCTAATCTTAAAAAAGACAAGGTGTTTTCGGGAAAGTATAGTACTCCAGAGCACCTCGGAACTCATATTGATGCGCCTAACCATTTTGAGGAAGGTATGCCTTCCGTTGATCAAATTCCTTTTGAGCAATTGATTGGTCCTGCAGTTGTCATCGATATAACAGAGAAGGTAGAAAAAAATGCTGATTATACCCTTTCGCTATCGGATATCCTGTTGTGGGAAAAAGATAACGGACAGATACCTGAAGGGGCAATTGTGCTATTAAATACAGGATGGAGCAAACGATGGCATGATTATGATAGTTATAAAAACTTTGATAAGGAAAGCAGTATGCACTTCCCTGGTTATTCAAAAGAGTCTGCAAATTTTCTCGTAACAAAAAAGAATATCAAAGGTGTTGGTATCGATACTCTCAGCGGGGATTGTGGAACCAGCGCAGACTTCATAGTCCATCATACTATCAATGCGGCAAGAAAATTTATTCTTGAAAATGTAGCCAACCTTGATAAGTTACCGCCAAAAGGGGCTACCCTTATTATTGCCCCCATCAAAATCGAAGGCGGTTCAGGCGGTCAGTGCCGCATCTGGGCCATTTTATCAAAGTAATCAAAATTTTGAATATGGCAAGGGTTACGAGATGTGGGATTGTATTTTGAGCCTTTATACTGATTCGCTGTAAGATTGGGCTGGCTGTCCAATTGTTTCTTTGATGTGGTTGAGAAATACTTTGTTTGGGTTGTAATTTTTCTGAAGTGGGCTTAGGACGAAGACAGGTGCATAACATCCGATCATCTGTAATCTTTCCCGTGCCTTCGTGATATCGTCCGTATGGTCATCGGCATATTTGTTAATTACTGCCAGGTCTATCTTGGGAATAATTTGCCTTGTCGAACGCTTGATTTTGTCCTCTCTTGGAGTGGTGACAAGAATGCAGAGGTCGGCATTGTGTGTGTGCAAGAAGCTATTGCCCTCCACCAGGACTGAATCACTTTTGTTGAAGTAAGTTAATGCTTCTTCAATGCCTTTTTCGAGATGGTCTGCGTGGGTCTGTAGCCAGACTACCTTCTGAGCGCCGGCGTTTTTAAAAAGAGAGGTGTCTTTACCCTTCTGCTCAATTTGTAGTGGGTCAACCGTAATTTTATACGGGTGCGTCATGGTTTCACACACATCGCAGTCTGAGTGTCTGGGACAGTTGCCTTCGTGTTTTGTCGTGATTTTTAAGGCAGATAAGTCCCCAAAATGTTTGAGTAAGAACTGGGCAACTGTCGTCTTTCCCACGCCGCTTGCTGTTCCGGTAATAGATATAATTTTCATTGGAATAATTTTAAAATCAGATATTTATAGCTGAATAGTTACGTAAAAATGAGTATACTATTTTCTTCCGATTCCCACAACTCCTTTTATCTTTTCATCCTTATCAAGGATGGGTGCGCCAGACCAGGTTGTCTTGATTTTGGCGCCTTTATTTGTGATGCAGATAAGCGGGTAGTTGTAGACATTGCCTTCCTTTTCCATCGATGCCAAATCTGTTCCCTTGAAAAAGTTTTTCTTCTCGACAAAGAGTGTATCAATGGGTTTTCCCAGTAACTCTTCCTTCTTATGTCCAAAGAGTTCTCTTGCAGCATCGTTTATAATGCATATATTAGCATGTTCGTCTGTAGCAATGATAGCGTCAGGAGCGGCACCAATGATACTATTCGCCAAGTCTTTTTCTTTAGTGAGTGAAGCATTTTCATCGATCATTTGCTGGCGGAGGTCATGGAGGCGTCTCAGTAACTTATCGGTATTTACTTCGATATAGCGTTTTTCCAATCCGCGATGGATGGTGTTGATGATAGTGTCAGGGTCAATTGGTTTTGTAATATAGTCGTAGGCGCCGTGACGGAAAGCCGTTATTGCAGATTCAATACTTGGCCGCGCTGTCATGATGATGACCAGCGTCTTGATGTCCAACTTTTTGATGTTGTTTAAGAGTTCGATGCCATCCATGCCAGGCATGTAAAGGTCTGCAACTACAATATCAAAGTGTTTTTGTTTAAGCCTACCGAGCACCTCTTGTCCATTTTGAGCAACCTCGACATGATAACCCTCATCCTGCAAAACACCCTCAGAGAGAAACAGTGCCGATTGCATAACGTCTACCACAAGTATGCTGGGTGGCTTTTCAGGGACTTTAAGTTCTTTTGATAATTTCCGTACCTCGAGCGAACGCCTGATACATTCGCATATCTCGTCGGGATCAAGTGGTTTTGTTATATAATCAAATGCATTGTATTCGCTTGCTTCTCTGATGGTATCGATGTTAGGGTATCCTGTCATGATGATCGTGATTATGTCAGGGACACGATTTTTTGCCTCCTTAAGCACTTGGATTCCATCTTTTTTTGGCATTCGGATGTCAGTTAGAAGTATGTCAAAAGGTTCTCCCTTTAAGAGCTTTTCAAGCCCTTCTATACCATTGGTTACTGTCTCTACCTGATATCCTGCATCGGTCAAGGTGTCTTTTAGTAAAGTGCATATGATTTCTTCATCGTCGATAACTAAGATTCTTTCTCCTGCCATGGCTTTTCCTCCCTGTTTAATCGTATGTAACATTAAAAACTTCTTAAATTTTATATAAGTTTCTTAGAAATAGTTACGCGTTATGAGGTGTAAGTTGAAAGTTGTGAGGTATCGCTTTGCATCTTGATTTGTAACTTACAACTAGCAACATGCAACCAGCAATTTCCCATTTCAGTTGCAGAATAGCACATTATAAACATTATCTGCTGTTTATCTTCACAAACTTGTCCTCGTAAAAACGGGGATGAGTCAAGTTTTAAAAAGAATTACTGAAACCACGGATTGCACAGATTCCACAGATAAAAATCTAAAATAATCTGTGGAATTCCTCCCCCTTTGTCCCCCTCTGGAGGGGGATAGGGGGAGGTCTGTGCAATCTGCGAAATCCGTGGTTCCAAACGTTTTTTATTGGTCTGAGGCATCGCCTCTCTAGGTATTAACATCGGCAACAGGTAGTGTGATAACAAATGTTGCTCCTTTTCCTAATTCACTTTTTACGTCTATATGGCCGTGATGTTCCTGTAATATCCTGTAAATCATATATAACCCCAGCCCTGTTCCCTTCCCGGGCTCACGGGTAGTAAAGAACGGTTCGAATATTTTTGGTAAGTTTTCTTTCGAGATACCTTCTCCGGTATCGGTAAATTCTATTTCAACGGCTGAGGAATTTGCCGGTCTTGTAGCAATCGTTAATTTACCCCCGTTGGGCATAGCCTGTATGGCATTGATGATGATATCGGTAAAAACTTGCTGTATCTGCGTGTGATTAGCCCGAATAGTGGGGATGTTTGGGCTTAAAACCTTGTTCAACTCAATGTTCTGTGACGATAACTGATTGCCAAATAGTATGAGTGATTCGTCGATAACTTCATTGATATTGACGGCCATGCTTACCGTTTCCGAGGTACGAGAAAATTTCAGGAGACCGTCGATGATTTTTTTACAGCGCAGCGCCGAATCGACAATCAACTTCATTTCTCTTGGGAAAGACTCGAATCCTGGCATCTTTTTGAGTTCTTCATCCTCTGCCTTTTTCATAAGCCTTTTGGCGTATCCCAATACACCGCTGAGCGGGTTATTAATTTCGTGCGCAATACCGGCTGCCAATTGACCTATACCGGCGAGTTTTCCGGCCTGGATGAGTTGTGCCTGGGTTCTCTTAAACTCGGTGATGTCCCTACTAATACCAACGGTTCCAAACATGTTCCCCGACGGATCTTTGAGTTGAGAAAGGGTAATACTGATATCGATGATCTTGTTTTCCTTTGTGGTGAACTGTGTTTCCTGGTTGGATATCTTTCCTTCTTGTTTGATTTTTTCCAATAATTGATTGCAATGATCGGGATTGGCAAAGAAACCACACAACGGTTTCCCAACGGATTCACTTTGCGTATACCCAAGTATCTCCTGTGCCCCTTTATTAAATTCTACTACATTATTCTCTATGTCTGTAGTGATAATCATATCGGCAGAGTTATCCAGCACATTCTGTAAGTAATCCATGGTTTGCTTGAGTTTCTGATTATTCCGTTGCAGTTGTTCACGTATTTTAGCCTTTTTGATCGCAATCGTTGCCTGAGTTGCAAGAAGTTCCAGAATGGAAATATCTCTTTTTGTGAAAATGCGTGGCTTATAGTCGTCCACAAAAAGGATACCTAC
>JAUSDH010000114.1 GCA_030650655.1 Candidatus Brocadiaceae bacterium | reverse complement strand
TTACCGGTCAATGTTTAGGATTACAATACTCTGAATTTGAGGAAAAGGAACAATTGCAATGACAAGGGAAATGCTTACGGGGAATGCGGCGGCTGCGTGGGGGGTAAGACTGGCAGAGGTCGATTATATCCCTGCTTATCCCATTACGCCACAAACGGAGATTATTGAGACGCTGGCAAAATGGATTTCTGATGGGGTTCTGGATGCCATGTTCGTTACAGTTGACTCCGAGCACTCTATGATTACCGCTGCAGGGGCTGCTTCAGCCACCGGTGTGAGGGTCTTTACGGCAACATCAAGCCAGGGGCTTCTGTATGGTTTTGAGATGCTTTATTCTGTGGCTGGATGGCGCGTACCGCTTGTGATGGTAAATGTGTCAAGGGGGTTGTCGTCTCCAATAACCCTTGAACCCGACCATAACGACATCTTAGCCGCACGGGATTCTGGGTTTTTGCAAATTCACTGCGAGACCTGCCAGGAGGTGCTTGATTCGATTCTGATGGCATATAAACTGGCAGAGGATGAGCGAGTCCTTCTCTCCATACTTGTGAATATGGACGGGTTTCATCTCTCCTTTACACGAGAACCGGTAGAAATACCGGATTTGGAAATGGTCAGAAAGTTTTTGCCAGCGTATCAACCCAAGCATGCCTTTTTCAAGGCAAGTCAGCCGATGGCTCAAGGTGTGGCAGTTATTGGCGGGCCTGCATATTCGTATTTCAAATACCAGATGCACCTGGCCAGCCGGAAGGCGCTGGAGGTTTATGACGAGATATCTGAGGAATTTGGCAAAATTTTTGGTCGAACCTACAATACTATCGAAGGGTATATGACCGACGATGCCGAATATATACTGATTATGTCGAACTCATTTTCAACACTCGGAAAGGCAGCGGTAAATAGCGCACGGATGAATGGTATTAAAACCGGGCTTTTGAAGTTGAGGCTCTTACGACCATTTCCAGAGTCGGATATTGTTAAGGCGATTAAAGGAGCAAAGGCTGTAGCCGTCGTAGACCAGAACATCAGCGTAGGGAAGGGGGGTATCCTCTATTCAGAGATTGCCAGCGCTATATGTAATCAAAAGGATAAGCCGCTTTTGCTTTCCTTTGTTGGCGGACTCGGAGGGAAGAACATAAGTCCTCAGGAATTTGAATTTATCATCGATAGTATGATTAAGGCCGTTGATACCGGAGAGATTCCATCCGCTTGTCTTCTTTATACAGAGATGGAATGGAAGGAGATGGATAGATTGAAGAAGATGGCGGGAAAATTGTAATGGTTCACCGCAAAGGCGCAGAGGGCACAAAGAATAGTTTGGGGCATTTGGATATTGAAATTTGTAATTTGAGATTTAGAATTTAAATTTATTTGCTTGTTCCCAAACGCTGTTTGGAACTGAGTCATATACTTAATAATTTCAACATGGATATAATGCCCATAAAATCTATAAAAGACATTCCTACTGAGGAGGATATTTTCCCGGGAACCCCTACGTGCGCTGGATGTGGCGGGCTTCTGGCATTGAGGCACTGTCTGAAGGCTTTGGGAAAAAAGGTCGTTATCGTGAATGCCGCAGGTTGTTTTACGCTCCTTTCTATTTATCCGTTTACACCTTTCCAAAATTCGTGGCTTTACACGGCAATTGCATGCGCTCCTGCAGGCGCGCAGGGGATAAGGGATGCCCTGGATATATTAATTAAAAAAGGGAGGCTTGACTCCTCAGAGGGTTTGAAGGTGGTTGTGCTGACGGGTGATGGAGTCGCTTACGATATCGGACTTGCATCCACTTCCGGGGCCATACACCGGAATCTTGATTTCTATTACATCTGTTACGATAATGAGGCGTATGGGAATACAGGCTTTCAATGGTCGGGGGCAACGCCATTTGCATCAAAGACGGCAACAACACCAGCCGGAAGAATAAGTCCTGCCG
>JAUSDH010000112.1 GCA_030650655.1 Candidatus Brocadiaceae bacterium | reverse complement strand
CGGCATACCATTGAATTTCCCCCAGGGGTTCATTATATGTTTTACTAAATGCCTCTGGTTGTATCAATGACAGGATTAAAAACGTGGAGAAAAACAGAAATGCCATAAACCATCGTTGGTTTGCAGTTTTTTTATACATATACCTCCCCTTATAAAGAATACTTTTTTAAGTTTTAGGCTTCACTTTATTCTGACCAATCTATGGATATTATCATCTTTCATTGAAAGACCATCTTGTTTTTGTGGAGACCTGCCAGGCTTCTTTTTATTGATTATGATGCATTGCCGTTTATGGGACTTAAATGGATTTATTTTAGCAGAAATACGAGAAGATATTCTTTTTATTAAGTGGATTGTTTCCATTGCATCCATTGCCGCTATTATATGTACCCCCAAGGGGATTTGAACCCCTGTCTTCAGGCTGAGAACCTGACATCCTGGGCCACTAGACGATGGGGGCATGAAAATGCAAGGAAATTATAAAGATCTGTAAGATACCACCTATCACAAATATTTATATCCAAAAAATACTATATTTATTTTGCGATGTCAATAAAATTTAAATTACACGAAGCTAATGAATAACCCGTGCACCTGTTTTTGTTATGGTTATTTTGCCAAAGTCCTCCATCCTGCTCAATTCTTGTATGTTAAAGATAGGCCCGTCAATACAGACCCGCTGGCCACTACAGTCACATTGGCCGCATACGCCAAAACCGCATTTAATGTACCTTTCCAAAGACACTTCACATTCAATACCATGTTCTCCACATAACTCAACCACCTTATACAACATCTTCTCAGGACCGCAGGTGTAAACCTTCTGGAAGCGTTGTTTTTTGAGTAAGTCCTTGAGCAAATCAACGGTTGTTCCTCTGAATCCGGCAGTCCCGTCTTCGGTGCATAATTTCATATCTCTGAAGCGCTTCTGATAGATGATCTCCGCAGCAGTTCTTGCCCCCTGTATGACAGTTACATGCCCCCGCCGTTTATCAACGACAAGATTTAACCTATCCACAAGAGTTGCCAGAGATGCCATCCCGATCCCGCCTCCCACAACACATGAATTTGAATCTGGCTTCAAGCTAAATCCCCTACCATAAGGACCGCGTATTCCAAGCATATCCCCTATCTTTTTACTATGGATTGCATTGGTAAATACCCCCCTTTTTAAAACAGAGATACCCACGAGATCCTTTTGAATATAAGATATGGTAAAGGGTTTTTCATCGAGGAGTGGTATCCATACCATGACAAATTGCCCCGGCTCAAAATTTAAATTAAGCTTGAAAAAGAAGGTTTTAACACCCGGAGATTCTTCCTGAATATCGCAGATTTTCGCCATCATTGGCTGTTCAATCATGTGCTGCACCTACCATGCTTTTTATACTGTCAAAACCGTTTTCCTGCATCCATAGACTAATCTCTTCACATACTTTTCTAAAAACATCAATACCACGAGAATAAACACCCGTTCCTATCCCAATGGCCGACGCCCCTGCCATTATCATTTCAATGGCATGCCGTCCCGTGGAAATACCCCCAACGCCAATAATAGGGATTTTTATGGCCTTATATAAATCATACACACATCTTACGGCAATGGGTCTCAGGGCATCGCCGGTAACACCGCCTGCTTTAAAACTTAAAATGGGCTTTTGGGATTCTATATTGATGATCATGCCTGGTCCCATTGAATTGACAGCCGTGATAGCATCCGCACCTGCATCCTCCGCTGCCTTTGCAATCGTACAAATTTCGGGAATGTTGGGGGATAGCTTAACGAATATCGGTAATTTGGTTACCTTTCTTACTGCAGATGTTATATCGAAGGTTGCCTGTGGTGTGCCCTGTCCAGCGAGCAGCCCAAATCCTGGCGTGTGCGGACAGGAAAGGGGAATCTCTATTGCTGAGAATCTTTGGGCAGAAAGACCATCGACCACTCGCACAAAATCCTCCTTCTGCGTGCCGATTACACTGGCAATTACCGGAACACCGACATCCTGAAGGTTGGTAAATTCCCTGGCGGCTGCATCAACACCTGGATTCGAATAACCAACGGCGTTTAGCATTCCCGCCTCAAAGGTAATAACCGTAGGATTTTTATGTCCTTCCCGAGATTCTACGCTAATAGATTTAATCGTTACAGCACCCGCACCATTCTCTGCAACCCGTTTCAACAATGCCTTTGTCGTACCTAGTATCCCGGACGCCAGGATGGTAGGATTTGTTAATTGGATACCACATAAGTTGACAGATAAGTTTATTTTGGACATTAGATTAAGTATTATAGTAACCTTCGTGTACGTGTAAATGTAAAAATAATTTTATAGATGATTATTTATAAGATTTACTTGACAATCAATTAAACTAATATAAATATAGTATCTTAATTTTTTTGTAAATAAAGATTAAATACTACTACTCAAGGGTTGTCAACTATTTATGAAAATTCTTGGAATTGATCCAGGAACACAAGTTGCCGGTTACGGCGTGATAGAAACGATAGGTTCAAAGACACATGTCATCGAGTATGGCTCTATCAAAGCCGGCAAAAACCTGGATTTTCCACAAAGACTAAAGACAATCTACTGCAAGATTATGGATATTATTTCTAAACATCAACCCGATCAAATGGCTATCGAAGAGGTTTTTTACGGCAAAAATATAAAAGCAGCAATAAAAATTGGCGAAGGCAGGGGCATTGTCTTTCTGTGTGCGGCATTTGCAAACATCCCCATTACTGAATATGCTGCAACGGTCGTAAAGAAAGCTGTTGTAGGCAACGGGAATGCACACAAGGAGCAGGTACAGGAAATGGTAAAAATCATCCTCGGCTTGCCCGAAATCCCAGCGAGCAAAGATGCTTCCGATGCGCTTGCCATTGCGATTTGCCATAGTCACAATCTCACATATGAGTATAAAAAATCTTAAAGAAATACCGATAATATTATTGTGTTTATTTTAAAAGAATTTTAGGGCAAAGTTGTTGCAGAGAATTTTCATGTGAACTGGATATTTACGCCATTTAAAATTATTGGAAATTTTGTCCATACATTCATAAGGGAACTAGGGAGGATGGTGTGTTTTCTCGCGACCGCCTTCTTTTGGGCAGTGTTTCCTCCATATTTACTCAGAAGAATCGTTAAGCAAATTAATTTTATTGGCGTAAAGACTACCCTGGTCATAGTTCTGACAGGAACATTTACGGGAATGGTGCTGGCATTACAGACTTATTATGCCTTAGTCAAGTTCGGCGCTGAAACGAGTCTGGGCCCTGTGCTAGCTCTTTCACTAATCCGGGAACTGGGACCTGTTCTTTCCGCCTTGATGGTTACCGGGCGCGCTGGCTCTGCATTAACGGCAGAAATCGGTATTATGAGAATTTCCGAGCAAATTGACGCCCTTGACGCTATGGCCTTAAATCCATACAAGTATCTCGTCATCCCCAATTTACTGGCAGGCATAATATCTATCCCTCTCTTAAATGCTATCTTTGTTGTAGTAGGCGTTTGGGGAGGATATGCTGTGGCTGTGGGACTTACCGGCGTCTCCAGTGGGACCTATTTTGGCGGCATCAGAGATTTCGTTAGTGCGAAAGACATCCTTGTGGGTCTGTACAAATCCTTAAGCTTTGGTATGCTGATAACCTGGATAAGCTGCTATAAGGGATATTTTACCGGATACGGGGCAGAAGGCGTAAGCAAGGCAACCACCCAGGCCGTGGTGCTTTCATCTGTCACGATACTGATATGGGATTACTTTATGACATCAATATTATTGACTTAATCTGGATAACCAATGATTGAGGTTGTCGATTTATACAAAAGTTTTAAAAACCACGAGGTACTTCGGGGTGTTAACCTAAAGGTAGAAGAGGGACAAACCCTGGCATTGATAGGAGGTAGTGGTAAAGGGAAATCGGTACTCCTCAAGCTTATTATCGGCCTGACAAAACCCGATCGGGGCAAGATATTAATAAATAATCAGGATATCAGCAAGCTGAGAGGAAAGTTATTAAAACAATTAAAAGAACGATGTGGCTTTGTTTTTCAGGGAGGCGCCCTTTTCGATTCCCTTACTGTATTTGATAATGTTGCATTCCCGCTGAGGGAAAAAACCAGGATGAAAGAATCGCAAATTCTGGATACGGCGCTTTCAGAGTTGGCCAGAGTCGGCCTCTCGGGCGCTGAAAATAAATATCCTTCCGAGATAAGCGGTGGTATGAAAAAACGGGTTGCCCTTGCACGCTGCCTCGTTATGAAACCCGAAATAGTCCTTTTTGATGAACCGACAACCGGACTCGATCCATTAACGGGAAAAGCAATACATAAACTGATCAGAGATTGCCAGAAAAGTCTCCATTTTACTGCAATCATGGTTACCCATGAAATACCTGCAATTTTTCCTTTGGTAGATCGTGTTGCTATGTTATACAATGGTAAAATTATTGCTTCGGGAACACCAGCAGAGATAGAGACCTCACAAGATCCTGTGATTCATCAGTTCGTCCATGGAGAATTGGAAGGCCCTATTTCCATACAATAAACGTGTTCCCAATAATCTAAAAGGTGACAAATATTATGAAGAAATTTGACGTTGAAATTATTGTTGGTATCTTTGTTTTTTGCGGCTTGCTTTGCCTGGCTTACATGTCTGTAAGGCTTGGGAAGGTCAACCTGTTGGGAGACCACTATTATTCAGTAAACGCCGTCTTTAGCTCTGTCAAAGGGCTCAAGAAAGATACCGTGGTGGAAATATCAGGAGTTGAAGTTGGTAAGGTTGACAATATCAAGCTGATCGATTATCAGGCTGTGGTTTCCTTACTCATTCGAGACGATATAAAACTCCAGGAAGACGCCATTGCATCGATTCGTACCAAAGGACTTTTAGGAGAAAAATATGTAGAAATAACCCCTGGCGGATCGGACACATTGATAAATCCCGGGGATTCATTACATCAGACAGAACCGCCGATTGATATAGAAAAGTTGATAGGAAATTTTGTTTTTGGGAAGGTAAAGGAATAAAGAAATGAACTATAGAAAAATTACATCTGCACTAGGCATTGGTATCCTTTCATTGGCCGTTATATCTCCGCTTCTGTGGGCAGGGGAACCGGGAAAATTACTTATGGAAACGATAGACAAAGGCTTTGCCATTCTCAAGGATCCTTCCCTAAAAGGCGAGGAAAAGACACTGGAACGCAGGCAAATGTTATGGAAAGAAATTTCCCCCATTTTTAATTTTGACGAAATGTCCAAAAGGGCCCTTGGCCAGCACTGGAAAAGCCGTACTCCTGAGGAAAAAAAGGAATTTGTGGAATTGTTTACCAATATAATGAAAGACGCTTATATAGGAAAAACCGATACGTATTCCGGTGAAAAAGTTGTTATTGTCAGTGAAAAACAAGATAAAAATTATGCTACGGTACAAACCAAGATTATCACAAACAAAGGAACCGAAGTATCGGTGGATTATAATATGCTCAATAATCCGGGGAAATGGATAATTTACGATGTGATTATTGAAGGAGTAAGCCTGGTTAATAATTACCGCAGCCAATTTAATAACATCTTGATTAAATCTTCATACAAGGAACTCATTCAAAAGATAAAAGCGAAACAAAGTTAAAGAAGAAACACCAACAAAATGAGAAAATAACATTACACTACTGATGGGTATCAAAAAAGGAGAAAAAAACACGTGAGAAGTTCCGTTTTATTGATGTTCGTTTTTGTTTTTACAATTTGTGTGTGCAAGGCATCTGTCCGGGCAGAATCTTCACCCGCTTCTGAAGGACAACCGGCTGAAACTCCACAAGAAGAAAAAACTCCCGTCATCAACAAAGCGAATGAAGAGGGAGAATTGAAACATACCGTTTCCGCGCAGCAACCCGATAACACGAGAAAAGAGGATACAACCCCTGCCAATACAACCCAAGAAGACGAAGAATTACAACATGATGATGTAGAATCTGAACCTCCATTGGTTAAAGACCCTCTTCAGCCATACAATCGCGCTATCTTTACCTTTAACGATAAGGCTTATCATTATTTTATTAAACCAATATATACCGGATACAATTCCATGGTACCTGAAAAGGCACGGGTAAGTGTCAGAAACTTTTTTACAAACATCAAAATGCCTGTTCGTTTTTTCAATTGTCTCTTCCAGGGAAAATTAAAAGGCGCAGGCACGGAACTGGAGCGTTTTGTTATTAATAGTACCGTTGGAGTGGCAGGATTCTTTGATCCGGCAAAATCAAAATTCCATTTGGAAAAACAAGAGAGAGACTTTGGCCAAACCCTCGCCAAACACAAGATGAATTCCGGCATTTACATAGTGTGGCCTTTTATCGGACCATCAAATGTGCGTGATACTGCAGGACTTGTGGGAGATGCAGCATTGAATCCCTTGACCTGGATTTCATATTTCTTCCTCACACCTTTGGAGAGCTTTGGGAATTATTCTTATGACACTGTTAACGACATATCCATAGACAAAGGGCAAACGTATGAAAGCATAACAGAGCCAGCCATCGACCCGTATATTGCATTCCAGGATGCTTATACACAAAATCGAATGAAGAAGATTAAAGAATCTCCGGATTATGATAAGACGCTTGATTTAAGTAATTAATCATTCCGTAGCTGTTCAAACTAAATTTTGCTAATTAGCCACGGATAAACTAATGACGCAAATAATAAGGGCTGCACCTATAAACAAAGCCTTTGCACAAACTTTCTCTTTCCTTTGTAATAAATTGAACGCCCAATTTGTTTACCATTGACACGAGAGTCTCTTTTGTTATAATTTTAACTTCTTTTTTATTATTAGAATAATTTTTGGTATATTACTGCATGGAAAATGCCATACGGAAGGCGAACATACTGATTGAAGCGCTTCCCTATATACGTTCTTTTAGAAATAAGATTGTCGTAATCAAGTTTGGCGGCAGCGCAATGTCCAGCGAAGATGTGCTAACAAAGGTACTTCAGGACATTGTATTCATGAAAACAGTCGGCATTATGCCCATATTGGTTCATGGCGGCGGCCCGCGCATCAGCGAGGAGATGGCAAAACGGAATTTGACACCAAAGTTCATTGAAGGACATCGTATAACTGACCGAGAAACACTTGAGATAGCAAAAGATGTCCTGATCAATCAGATCAGTGCTTCCATAGTAAAGAGGATTTCAGAGTTGGGCAATGAAGCTGCCTGTATCTGGGAAGATGAATATTGTCCATTAAAGGCAGAAAAGTACTACATCGAAACAAAGACAGATAGCGGTGCATCCAAAAAGTTAGATATTGGTTTCGTTGGTAAGGTAACAGCAATCGACAGCGAGAGGTTTTTGAATTTGTGCAACACGTGTACGATTCCCATTGTTCCACCCATCGCAAAAGGAACCAATGGTGATGTTTATAACGTCAATGCAGACAATGTAGCGGCGTTTATTGCGAAGACGCTTGGCGCAGAAAAGCTCGTTTTTCTTTCAAACACGCACGGTATCATGACAAGACCTGATGACGATACCTCCTTTGCTTCCACATTGCACGAAAACGAAGTCCACGAACTCATTGATAAAAAGGTAATCAAAGACGGGATGCTCCCAAAGGCACTGGCATGTATTAGCGCCCTTAAGGCAGGGGTTAAGAAGGCGCATATTATCAATGGACTGATACCACATGCGCTTTTATTGGAAATTTTCACCGACAAGGGTGTCGGAACACAGATTATCATATAAATAAAAACCATGAACACAAAAGAAATTAAAGAAATTTATGATCGCTATGTCATCCCGAATTATATTCGAAACCCCATTCTGCTGGTCAGAGGCAGCGGCGTGGATGTATGGGACGCAGAAGGCAAACGATACCTCGACCTTTTTTCAGGCTGGGCAGTCAGCCTTCTGGGACACTGTCATCCCAACGTCGTTGCGGCCATTCAAAACCAGGCCGCAAAACTCCAGCACGCCCCTAATATTTATTACACAGAACCTCAGGGATTACTGGCAAAACATATATCCGAAAAATCTTTTGGCGGGCAATGTTTCTTCTGTAATAGCGGTGCTGAGGCGAACGAAGCGGCAATTAAGCTCGCACGCATCCACAACTCAAGTTCAGGTAAATATAAGATAATCACTTTCTCTGATTCGTTTCACGGCAGAACAATTGCCACGGTCACAGCGACCGCGCAACCAAAATATCATAAGGGATTTGCACCACTGCTCGAAGGATTCTCCTACGTTCCTTTTAATGATCTGGAAGCACTAAAAGAATCAATAGACGATATAACCTGTGCCATCATGCTGGAACCTATTCAGGGTGAAGGTGGGATTAACATCGCCACAAAAGAATTCATGCAAGGCATTAGAAAGCTCTGTGATGAGAAAGGATTGCAGCTCATTCTCGATGAGGTGCAATGCGGCATGGGAAGGAGCGGAAACTATTTTGCTTATCAGCATTATGATATAGAACCCGACATTATGACATTGGCAAAGGCGCTCGGCGGCGGCGTGGCTATTGGAGCGATGACCGCTAAAAAAGAAATAGCAAAGAGCCTCGTCCCCGGCAGTCATGCTTCCACTTTTGGCGGAAATCCACTGGCATGCACAGCAGGAGTAGCAGTATTTGAAACGATTGAAAACGAAAACCTCCTTGACAATGTAAAAAAAATGGGTAGTTATGCCGTAGAGCAATTGAAAATACTGCAAAAGACCTATAAGATAATAAAAGAAGTACGCGGCGTGGGACTCATGATTGGGATCGAACTCAATGCAAACGGCTCAGAAATCATCAAGAGTTGTATCCAGGCGGGATTGTTCCTCAATTGCACCCATGACACCGTCATTCGATTTATGCCCCCGCTCAATGTTAAAAAAGAGCACATTGACGAGGGCTTGAACATTTTAAAAATGGTTCTTTCTAAAACTTAATTTATGAGAGAATGCCTATGAAATGTAAGGATTTAATTTCAATTGCAGACCTTTCACAATCTGACATCGAGGAAATTTTTAATGTCACAAGGGAACTCAAGGAATGGCATAACAAGGGATATGATGAAAAATGCCTGAACGGCAAAATACTTGGAATGATCTTTGAGAAAAGTTCCATGCGTACACGAGTCTCCTTCGAGGTATCAATGGTGCAGTTGGGCGGCAATGCCATTTATCTGACACAAAACGATATAAACCTTGGTAAGAGAGAAGCCGTAAAAGACGGCGCAAGGGTGTTGTCCCGTTACGTAAACGGGATTGCTATCCGCACTTTCGGTCAGGACACAATTCAGGAACTGGCCAGATACGCCACCGTACCCGTTATTAATGCCCTATCGGATTATCTCCACCCATGCCAGGCGCTCACTGACCTCTATACTATCAAAGAAAAATTCGGTACCTATACAAACATAAAAATAGCTTTTATCGGTGATGGGAATAATGTTGCCCGATCTCTGGCTCAAATCTGCGCAAAACTGGGTATTCACTTACATATTGCCTCACCCAAGGGATATGAACTCACGCCTGATTTTGTTTCCAAAACCAAACAGATGGCAGATGGAAACGATCTGATTCATCTCTATCAAGACCCAAAAGAAGCCGCTGAAAAGGCGAACGTGCTTTATACGGACACCTGGGTTAGCATGGGACAGGAGGCAGAGGAAGAGGTGCGCAGACAGGCATTCAAAGATTTTCAAATCAACAGCGACCTTTTGAAAACAGCGAAGGATGATGTCAAGGTAATGCACTGTCTCCCAGCCCATCGTGGAGAGGAAATTACGGACGAGGTTATCGATGGCCCCCATTCTATCGTTTACGATCAGGCAGAAAATAAACTTCATGTAGAAAAAGCCCTTTTAAAACTTTTGTTAAGAAAATAAAAAAAATATTCACCGCAAAGACGCAAAGAACAACTGAAAGTTAAAATTTACCCATCGGATTGGAAACGTTGTTTATTAATTCTCACTCTATTTTCTCCTCTTGTCTTTAAACTTTGCGCTCTTTGCGCCTTTGCGGTGATCCAAAACTATTAAATAACTATGAGAGTTGACAATCGTGAACGTGACGAGCTGCGTCCATTAATCATCAAAAGGCACTTTACCAAATACGCCCCAGGGTCTGTGCTTGTAGAGACAGGCAATACCAAGGTAATCTGTACCGCCTCGATAGAAGAAACTGTCCCCCCTCACATAAAAAACACCGGTGAAGGCTGGCTTACGGCGGAATACTCATTACTACCAGGTTCCACACCCATAAGGGCTCCGCGGGAATCTGTTAAGGGGAAATTAACGGGGAGAACTCATGAAATCCAAAGACTCATCGGCCGCTCTTTACGTTCAATCATCAATCTGGCGCTGTTAAAGGAACGGACTATCTGGATTGACTGTGATGTTATCCAGGCAGACGGCGGTACACGCACCGCAGCTATTACGGGAAGTTACGTAGCACTGATGGACGCTGTACAATGGCTTATGAGCAAAAACCTTATTAAAGAAAACCCCCTTCTGAACAGTATCGCAGCCGTGAGTGTTGGAATCGTGAATGACGTTGTTCTATTAGACCTCTGCTATGCAGAAGACGCTGCTGCACAGGTAGACATGAATATTGTGATGACAGGTAATGGTAAATTTATTGAAATACAAGGCACCGGGGAAGAATACACTTTTAATGATGAACAATTAGCAGAAATGTTGAAGATGGCAAAAAAGGGAATCCGCGAGATTACCGAAATCCAAAAGAAGACACGGGAAATTAACGATTAAATCTTTATTCTGGAAGATAAATATGACTTCAATAGTAAATGAGATTCACGCAAAAACCGTTGTTATTGCCACTCAAAACGAAAAAAAGAAAAAGGAGATCGCAGAGATTCTCAAAAACATCCCTGGGATTTTGCTTCGCGGCGTTGAAGATTTTCCTTTTCTGCCTGAAGTGGAAGAAGACGGAAACAGCTTTCGGGAAAATGCGATAAAAAAGGCAGCCACCATTGCCAGGGCTTGTAATACCTGGGCAATGGCGGACGATTCGGGGCTTGAAATCGACGCCCTGAACGGACGCCCTGGCATCTATTCATGCAGGTATACGGGTCCGAATGCAACTGATGAAAAGAATATCGAAAAGGTACTGTCAGAATTAAGAGGCGTACCGAAAGAAAGGCGCACGGCAAGATTTATCTGCTCCATTGCCCTGGCAAGTCCATATGAGTTGTTCTTTGTGGTAGAGGGCCGCTGCGAAGGTTTCATTATCGAAGAACCCAGAGGAAAAGGCGGGTTTGGATATGACCCGATCTTCTACGTGCCTGATTATAATCATACCTTTGCCGAACTAAATCCTCTAACCAAAAACAGTATCAGTCACCGTGCAAAAGCACTCGATCAGTTTAAAGAACAGATAATCCCCTTGATTCGGAGATTTTGAAAATATTTTCAACCGCTGAGTAGGCAAGGAGGAGTTCACCCCCAATCCTCTCTCAGAACCGTACGTGACAGTCTCCCGTCATACGGCTCGTGGTATTCTTGATACGCTTCAACGGTAGCCCATTTTCACGTGATAAAACAGTGCCGGGTTAGCTTGTCTTATCGCATTGAGTTTTGCCACTGATTTCCGGCAGCCAATCTTGTGCTTTTTTCTGAGCCACTTGATTAGTTTTCCGTCTATCTTCTTCAATGTGTTTCTCAGGCTTCTGATGCTGTATTTACCATAATACACTATCCATCCACGAAGTTTGGCGTTGTCTGGTATTTCTACCTGTGTGCTGCGCCAGAGTTTCACTTCTCTAATCACCGGCACTGCCTGGATTCTCTTCTGATTGGATTGGCTTATCTCGGCTGTAAATGCTGTGAAGTACCTGCCATCCCTCCTGCTCTTTCTTGCTCTTGGCTGATAGCTGAATCCAAGACATTCAAATTCGACTACTTCATGCCTTGTTTTACACCTCTAGTCCTTACCGTAAGCAATGCGTGTCTTTTCCTCTTTGATTTGAAGCTTTACTTCTGCAAGTCTCTGCCTTCTCGATTCCAATACTTTTTCCGCCTCTGCTTTGCTTGTGCAGTGTACTACTGCGTCGTCTGCTTACCTCACAAAGTTTACCTGCGGATAGTGTTTGGATAGCCACGCATCAAGCGTGAAGTGCAGGTATAGGGTTTGCAAGTAAAGGGCTGATTACTCCGCCTTGCGGTGTCCCTTTCCCTGCCGTTGGTTGTAGTGTGCCGTCTCGCTTTTGCACGGGCATCTGCACCCATTTCTCTTCCATGACATGCTCCACTGCTTTTATCATCAGCTCGTGGTCTCTCTCATCAAAGAACTTGCTGATGTCCCTATATAGTAAAAATTAATGGAGATCCTATTGAATCTGCCAGATTAAGGCTCAAAGAGGTAACTATGAAGGTCGTAAAAAACACGTCCGCCGATGCGGATGGGTTCTTTGAGTTTACAGGTTTAGGGGTTGATACGTATGTGATCTTTGCAAAGAAAATGCGCTATAAGAAGGCTAAAGCAACGGTGAAGCTGGAGGAGGAAGACTCGAAGGAGATAGAGATTGAGATGAAGAAAACGAGCAAGAGGATAATGATGGAACGTGAGAAGTAGCTTTTTCTCAAAACCATGTCTAAGAATTGGCTCTAAAGGTTAATGGACAAAATATTTTCGGCGGGTCGGGAATATAAATCTGGAACTCAGGAACTCAGGAAAATAATTTTTGTCTGGGCTTTAAAACGCAGGATGTTATCAGTAATTTTTATTAGATTTAGCTTTTGAAATGTCATTCGTGAGTTTCCGAGTTCTGGATTTAATTGTAATAGGAAATGAAAATATGAATCAGGTAATATTACATTAGGGTAGTTGTGATGGTAAACTACTGGTAGTTTCAGGCGGAAATAGGACACAGATTTCCCAGATTAACGCAGATATTGCTTGGTGGCTGATCCCTCCCCCTTTTTTTAATCCTGATAATCCGCGTTTATCTGCGTCCAAAAGAAAATTCTAAACGAGCAAATCACAATTCTTCACCTATGGAATCCTGTGTTATAAAATCTGTGCAATCTGCGAAATCTGTGGTTTCTGTTATTACATTTAAAAACCCGACTCGCTATAATTACGTAATATTCATTGTCATCAGAAATTCGGCGTTGGTCTTTGTTTTTGCCAGTCTGTTCTTGAGCAATTCCATGGCTTCGACGGGGTTCATTTCATTGAGTACCTTCCGGAGCAGCCACATACGTTTAATTTCTTCAGCGTTTACGATCAATTCTTCTTTTCTGGTACCAGAACGGGTAATGTCAATGGCAGGGAATAACCTGCGGTCTGCCAATTTCCTGTCCAGATGCAATTCCATGTTGCCTGTGCCTTTAAACTCCTCAAAGATAACTTCATCCATTCTGCTCCCCGTATCTATCAAAGCGGTAGCGATAATCGTGAGACTGCCGCCCTCTTCAATATTCCTTGCCGCACCAAAAAATCTCTTGGGTTTCTGGAGCGCACTGGCATCCACACCGCCTGAAAGGATTTTTCCGCTGTGAGGGACTTCGGTATTGTATGCACGTGCCAACCTGGTAATGGAATCAAGTAAAACGACCACGTCTTTTCCGTATTCTACCATTCGCTTTGCCTTTTCAATTACCATTTCGGCTACCTGGAGGTGCCGGCTGGCAGGTTCGTCAAATGTTGAGCCAATGACCTCAGCGTCAACGGATCGATCCATATCGGTTACCTCTTCAGGCCTTTCATCGATTAACAGGATAATCAAATAAACCTCAGGATGATTCTTTGTAATACTGTTTGCAATTTTTTGTAGTAACACGGTTTTTCCCGTACGCGGAGGCGCCACAATTAAACCTCTTTGTCCCTTTCCAATAGGGGTAACCAGGTCCATAATCCTTGTTTCAAGCTCGGTAGCGTCTTTTTCTAAAAAGAGTCTTTCCGCGGGATGCAACGGTGTCAGATCATCAAAAACAATCTTTTCACCCATGATCTCCGGATTCTCAAAATTGATAGCCTCTACCCGCAACAATGCAAAGTACCGCTCCGTATCCTTGGGCGGTCTGATCTGGCCGGATACTACCGCTCCCGTCCTTATCCCGAATCTGCGAATTTGAGAAGGGGAGATGTAAATATCATCAGGGCAGGGTAAGTAATTGTAATCTGGCGACCGTAAAAATCCAAATCCTTCCGGAAGCACCTCTACAACGCCCTCTCCGTACATAAGACCATTCTGATTAACCCTTTCTTTAAGGATTTTAAAGATCAAGTCTTGTTTTTTCAGCCCTGTGTACTCTTTAATACCTTCTCTTTTTGCCGTTTCCTGCAATTCTTTAATAGTCATCTTTTGCAATTCTGTGATGTGCATTTCTCCCCGTTTAATTTCTTCGTATTTTTCGTTTGTTTCCTGATCCACTACTACAGGTTCTTTTTTACCGCTCGCTACTGCCATAAAATTTTCCTCCTTAATTTTAAACTAAATTTCTTCGATGTAGAGCTGCCAAAACTCTTTTACTTGCCTAAAAGTATTGTCTACAGTAAAATTATTATCAATAATGTAATCTGCTTTCCTTTTTTTATCTTCCAAAGCCATTTGGAAACGTTCTCGTTTGTCTAATTCCTCCTCTTTCCAATGCCTGCTAATTTTACTTCGTTCCAATCTGTGATCTCTGCTGGTATTTACAAAAATAATGAAATCACATATCGAGGAGAGGTCCGATTCCTCTAACAATGCAGCATCGATAACAATAGCCTTCCGTCTCCCCTGTTTTTCAATTTCAGTAATTTTTGATTTTATCCGCTCAACGACGATGGGATGCAGAATGCTGCATAGGTCATCTAAACATGTCTTGTCCTGAAACACAATTTCCGCAAGTCTTGAGCGATCAATTTTGCCATAGATATCCTGAACAGTGTTTCCAAACCTTCCCACAATTTTATTTTTCAGTTCTTGCACAAGAAACAGTCGATGGCACATCTCATCGGCGTCGATATATTCAGCCCCCAGGGAAGCAATCATGCGACCCAAGGTGCTCTTTCCGCTCGATATGCCGCCTGTTATGCCAATGATCTTGGGGTGACGGTTCACTCTGTTTCCATCCAGTTTTTCCCGGTCTTTATGTTTATCTTTACGGGAACGTTCAGGGTGACTGCATGACTCATTTCCTCTTGTATCATGGAACGTGTTGACGCTAGTTTGTTTTCCTTTACTTCAAAGAGTAATTCGTCATGTATTTGGAGTATCATCTTTGCCCCATACTCACTTTTCTTCGATTTTGCATGAATATTATTCATGGCGATCTTGATTAAATCAGCCGCAGTACCTTGAATAATCGTATTGATAGCAATGCGTTCTGCAAGGTTTCTGCGTTTTTTTTCTTCAGAACGAATATCAGGTATAGACCGTTTTCTGTTAAAAAGTGTTTGTACATATCCACATGCTTTTGCTTCTTCTATAACCCTGTCTCTATACTTTTTCACCCCGTGATATAAACCAAAATAGGCGTTGATAAACTCACGCGCCTCTTCTATGGTTAGCCCGGTATCTCTGGAAAGTCCAAATTCACTGAGTCCATAAATGATCCCGAAATTAACTGCCTTTGCATTCCGTCTCATCTCTGAGGTTACGCGTTCTGTTGGTACGTTATAAATGGCAGAGGCTACGACTGAATGAATATCCTTGTCCTGTTGAAACGCTGTTATCAGAGCCGCGTCTTCGGAAAAATGTGCAAGAATGCGTAATTCTATCTGTGAATAATCAGCCGATAAAAAAATGGTGTCATTTTCAGAAGGAACAAAGGCACGTCGGATTTCCCTCCCAATATCAGTTCGAATGGGAATATTTTGAAGGTTAGGATCACTGCTGCTGAGTCGTCCTGTGGCCGTTACTGTCTGATTGAACGAAGTATGTACCCTGCCTGTGCCCGGATTTATCATGTCTGGCAAGGCATCGACATACGTATTTTTTAACTTGGTGAGTTGCCGATATTCTAATACCAATTTTGGCAAGGTATGACGCCATGCAAGGGTAGTCAGGACGTTTGCATCTGTCGATGAACCCGTTTTGGTTTTCCGCAACCGTGGTAATTCGAGCTTTCCAAAGAGAATTTCACTCAATTGCCTGGGTGAATCGATATTAAACTCGTGTCCAGCCGAGGCATAAATTTCCTTTTCGAGTTGCTGTAATTTTGTGGTTAACCAGCAGGACATCTCTTTTAAAACATGGGTTTCCAGCGTGATCCCATTCCATTCCATCTCTGCCAAAACGTAAATCAGGGGAATTTCAATATTCTGGAACAGAAGCCATAGTCCTTCTTTTTTTAGCAGTGGTTCCATGATAGTGGCCAATCGGAACGCAACATCGGCATCTTGACATGCATATTGACAGACCTTGTCAACCGCTACCTGATCCATCGTAATCTGTTCTTTCCCGGAACCAATTAATTCTAAGGTGGTAATTGTTTTATACGACAGATACTCAAAGGCTATGTCGTCCAGGTTATGATTTCTTTTCACGGGGTTAAGTAAATATGAAGCAATCATGGAATCGAATGCAATTCCTTGTAAAAGAATATTATTATTTCTGAGCACCAGGAGATCGTATTTAATATTTTGCCCAATTTTCTTGATGTTTTCGTCTTCTAACACTGTTCGTATTTTTGGAAGCACTGTGTTTGCATCCAAATGTTCTATTCCATTCGGTGTCATCAAAGGTAGGTAATACGCCTCCTTCGCTTGCCAGGAAAACGAGATGCCCACAATCTGTGCCTTAAGGGGCTTAGTGTTGGTTGTTTCCAAATCGATGGCAAATACTTTCTGATTCTTTAATTGTTCAAGGAATTCATGGAACTTTTCTCCGGTATTTATAAGGTGATACTGTGTTTCCTCGGTCTTTGCCGTTGCAACCATGTCTGCAAGGAGTGTATTGAATCCAAATGCCCTGAACAGTTTTTTGAGTTTAGTGTTTTCAGTCGTATTTAACTTACAGGCATTCATATCTATCGGGATCGGGATTTCGCTATAAAGTTTTACAAGTTTTTGAGAAAGCCTGGCCTGATCCGAAAATAACCTTAAATTTTCTTGCCTTTTCTTTCCGGAAATTTGATCGATGCTTGAAAGGACGGATTCCAGAGATCCCCATTTTTGGATAAGTTCCAACGCAGTTTTATTGCCAATACCTGGTACACCAGGCACATTGTCCGAGGCGTCTCCCGAAAGGGACAGAACGTCAACTACCTGTTCCGGACGAATACCTTTTTCTCTAAAAAGAGTTTCCTGGTCAATCATCACACCTTTTTTTGCATTAAATATCTTTACCTGTGGACTTAATAATTGTTCCATGTCTTTATCTGAGGTAGCTATAACAACTTCAACGTGTTTATCGGATAGTTTTTTTACCAGGGCGCTAATTATATCATCCGCCTCATAACCCTTGGCTGCATAAATAGGAATATTGTACGCCCTGACGACCTTATAAATTAAGGGAATCTGCGCCTGTAACTCATCAGGCGTCGGTTTACGGTTTGCCTTATATTCAGCGTAACTGTTATGTCTATGAGTAGCATATTTTGTGTCAAATACCACTACTACATACTCAGGGTGATGCTCCCTGAGCAACTTTTGCAGCATCCTTGTGAACCCATACACTGCGTTTGCCGGTTTTCCATCAGGTGTTGTAAGCTTTGCCGTAATAGCATAATATGCCTGGTAGCAATGTGAATGTCCATCTAAGATAAAAAATCGCTCTGACATTCTCTGTTAATGATATAAATAACGGCTATTATATATGGAAAGTCTCTCGTGCCATCAAACCAAGTAATTCCGCTCAGGAACGTTCCGTACAAAACAGACAGGCATTTGCTGGGCAAGATAAAATGAGGAGATCTATCGATAAATATTTATTTGTAATTTACTTCTTTAAATTGTGGAAAACAAAAGTAAAGTATTGTAACTATACGAAAGAGGTATTGATACGGTTAATTTACGACCTTGGAAAATTTCAGAACCCAAAAACAAGGAAAGGCTAGCTTACAGCTGTGCTAACTTTAGGCTGGATAACCTATCACTAATTGCCAAGAAATATATTTATGGATAAATTTCAGCAACAATAATAACAGCATGGGAAATTATTGTCAAGTCAAAATTGGATAAATTTTATCAAAAATTGTTTTTTGTTTTTTCCCTCTCTAATTTTGATTTTGTATGTTTGTACTATTACAACGTGTTATAAAAAATACAGGAATATTTCTTGAAAATATCCGCCAGAGGTGTTATTCTCTATGAAATTTATTTTAAAAAATCCTTTCTAAAACATTTCATTTCAAAAAGGCTGAAAGTTAGTGGCGGTGTAGCTCAGGTGGTAGAGCAGCGGACTCATAAGCCGCGCGTCGGGGGTTCGAATCCCTCCACCGCTACCAATTAATCTGAGTTAAAAATCTTAATTCCCTCACAGGCTGATATCTCACTTCGCGCAAGGTTTTTTTACGTAAACATTCGGTAAAGACGTTATGCACTGCCCATTCCCCACTTCCGTGAGGACAAGTTTGTCATTCCCGAATGCTTTTATCGGGAATCCACCGCCCATCAGCACACGCCTGGATTCCCGCTAAGCTTGTCCTCGTGAAAACGGGGAAACATGCGGGAATGACATGTGTAAGATGTGTTTACCGAATGTTTACTTTTTTACAATCCTTTTGTGCCTGG
>JAUSDH010000099.1 GCA_030650655.1 Candidatus Brocadiaceae bacterium | reverse complement strand
AAGAGACCTCCTCTGGCGGCGGCGGTGGAGGCGGCGGTGGCGGCGGTGGTGGAGGCGGTGGTGGCGGCGGCGGTGGAGGCGGTGGTGGCGGCGGTACTTCAACACCAACACCAACACCAACACCAACGCCTGTAGCTTCTGTCGTGCCAACTTCCACGGTATCGCCAACCCCAATGCCTGATGAAAGGCTTTACCTGAGTAAGGATATCGCATATCTATCTGGAGACACCATTGTTGCAACCATGATAGATGCAGATAAAAATACCGATATAGCCTTTGAAGATACACTAACTACAGCAATCAAGGTATCAGGTTCTAATTATTCAATTGGTACGGATCTGTGGTTAGATCTTAAGGAAGATGGTGTAAATAGCGGCACATTCCTGGCGACTATCAAGACAGGGACAAACACGGTTGGAGGGGCTAGTTCAAGTACCAGGGCAAATTGCGGTGTCTTGAAGGCAATCCAGGGAGGTACGGCTACGGTCATGTATATCGATACCACACTAAATGCCTCAACGATTACAAAAACGCTGTCGTTCAGCAGTTATGATGCAACCATGAAATTCGATGCGGAATCATACATCGTGGGTTCTTATGCCGTCGTAACGCATGTTGATGCGGAGGAAAATAGTGACAATACGCAGGAAGATACAATTTTGGACCACGTCATAGAGACGTCTTCCATCAACAGGACATGGCTAAAACTGGTAGAAACTGGCGCAGACACCGGTACGTTCAAGGGTTCGATTCAAGTTGCAGCCAGTGGCGGTACGCTGGAATTTGAGCGTATTCAGGCAACCGTGGGTGACACGCTGAAGGTTACCTGTGTCGATGAGGTTAATACGACTGGGTCTGCAAGAGTGTTGACAGTTACCGCCTCAGTGGTTGAATCGGTGGTACCGACACCAACGTTAACACCATCGCCAACACCAGTTGTTTGTGAGGCTGTGAAGATGGAGTTATCTACAAAGGCACTGAAGCTTAAAATACAAAAGAGTCGTTATGTAAGGGTTATGTTAACAGGAGAAAATAATTGTCCGGTAGAGGGTGAAGTAGTTAGCGCTGCTGTGAGTAAGGCAGACAAGAAAATCATAAAAATTTTATCAACAGAGGAAAATACAAACTCACAGGGTGAAGCCACGTTTAAAATTAATGCGTTAAAGAAAACTGGGGTGGCACGAGTGAAGTTTAAAGCAGGTAATTTAAGGGAAACCTTAAAGGTAAGGGTGAAACAATAGAACTTGCTATTGCGGTAGATATTGCTTAGGAGAGAAAAGAGCGTTACCATTCGTAACGCTCTTTTTCTTTTTACGGTTGAAAAATTATTGAGGGGTCTTTCAAATCATGCACTCAAAAGATTTCTGTGAAGGAGGGTGTAATAGGTAGCGTTTATCTCGGTTATCCCGAAGTCGGGCTTTTTTTCATAATACTCAAGCACGTCTCCCTTTTTAATATCGGGAGGGTAGATGTTACCCACCCAGTCTGGAAAGGAAAAGCCTGAAGTACCAACCTTAATCATCATTTGAAAAAATTAGCCACTAATTTACACGAATATGCACGAATAGAAATTAAGTTTTGATTTACTCACTTCAAAATCCATATCTCATGATTTCTACATTGTATTTAGTGGAAATTTGTGTTCATTCGTGGCTAACTTAAATGTTTTGTTCTATATGCCCCATTTTTTGTTAATCTCACGTAAAATATTTTGTACCGTGAAGCCATAGTGCTCAGCTATCACTTTCGTTGGTGCGGAGGTGCCATACCGATTGACACCAATGATAAGACCGTCCAATCCAACAAATTCGTACCAATCGCTTGTAACAGAGGCTTCAATGGCTACCCGTTTTTTGCATGCAGGGGGAAGGATGCTATTTTTGTACTCATCAGGATTTGCTCTGAACAATTCACAACTCGGTATGCTGATGAGTCTCGCTTTGGTCCCTTTACTCTGTAATTGCAGCGTGGCTTCAAGGGCAATAGTAATCTCTGAACCTGAAGCCAGGAGGATGATGTCAGGAATACCATCCGAATCCTTTAAAATATAAGCACCGTATCTCAAACGGCTTTGTGATGGATAGATTGAGCGGTTAATTACCGGAATATCCTGTCGTGATAGGATCAATGCTGTTGGGCCGTCTGTATGGTTCAGCGCCGCTATCCATGCAGATGCAGTTTCTGTGGCATCTGACGGCCTTATCACAAGCAAATTTGGAATCAATCGCAGGGAGGGTAGATGTTCTACGGGCTGGTGAGTAGGACCATCTTCTCCCAACAAAATGCTATCGTGGGTAAATATACAAATGACCTGTATCTTCATCATTGCGGCAAGGCGGATGGAAGGTCGCATGTAATCCGAAAAGGTTAGAAATGTCGAGCCAAAGGGAATGATGCCTCCATAGAGCGCCATACCGTTTAAAATGCCGCCCATGGCATGTTCCCTGATGCCGAAATGAATATTCCTGCCTTCAAATTTGTTTCTGTCAATTGAAGAGAAGTTTTTGATGTATGTCTTTGTCGATGGGCAAAGGTCGGCTGAACCACCCATAAAACCAGGTATTCGTTGTGCAATCACTTGCATCATCTCACCCGAAGCTGATCGGGTGGCTATTGAATCCTTCTTGATAGTTTTTAATAATTCAGATTCCAGATTTTCCGGGATTTCTTTTTTATAGTAGGAATCCCACAATTGAGACATTTTAGGGTCATCACTGATATATTTCTTAAATTGTGTCTGCCAGTTCTCGTATTCTTCCCTTAGCTCAGCAACACGATCCTGGCAAAGCTGTTTTATTTCTTCCGGGATATAAAAAGTCTTATCTTTAGGCCAGCCGAGACTCTCTTTCGTTAATTCAAGTTCTTTAGCTCCCAGCGGTTCTCCGTGAATGGCTGACGTATCCTGTTTATTTGGACTGCCTTTACCAATGTGGGTTCTGGCGATAATCAGTGAAGGTCTCTCCTTTTCTCCCCGTGCTGCTTCGATAGCTTCAACAATTTCAGCATGGCTGTGCCCATCGATCTTGAATACGCGCCAGTTATAAGCCTCAAATCGTTTTGCCACATCTTCTGTAAAAGCAAGAGACGTACTTCCTTCGATCGTGATTTGGTTACAATCGTAGATATAGATTATATTGGCAAGGCCAAGATGCCCTGCAAACGATGCGGCTTCTGAAGTTATTCCTTCCATGAGATCGCCATCACTCACTACGCCATAAATGTAATGGTCGATAATCTTCGCATCTCCTGTATTGAACCGTTCTGCCATGATTCTTTCGGCCAGCGCCATACCAACGCCGTTGGCAAATCCCTGTCCCAAAGGCCCTGTAGTAGCTTCCACTCCATGGGTATGCCCGTATTCAGGATGACCAGGGGTTTTACTTCCAAATTGCCGGAATTGTTTTATGTCATCTAAAGACAGATCGTAGCCAAAGAGATGTAAGAGGGAATATAGTAGCATGGAACCATGTCCAGCGGACAGGATGAATCGGTCACGATTCGGCCACCGGGAGTCTTCCGGATTAAATCGCAGAAATTGCATCCAAAGAACGAATGCAACGTCGGCAAATCCCATAGGAAGACCGGGATGACCAGATTGTGCCTTTTCGACGGCATCAGCCGAAAGCATTTTTATGGTGTTTACGGCAAGTTCGATTTTGTGTTTGTCTATTTTGTTTATTATCATCTTAATTTAATTCGGACACAGATTTACTCGGACACAGATTTACACAGATATCTGTAGGGGTTTAAAATCTTAAACCCTTACATTAATAAACAATCAGTGTTTATCTGCGTCCAAAAATATTTTATAATAACTCGCCCAATTTCTTTGATTTTAGAGTAGCGGCTTCTACGGCATTTATAACGGCGGATTTGAAACCGTAATCTTCCAGCTTGCTGAGCCCTTCAATGGTAGTCCCTCCTGGTGACGTCACGGCATCCTTCAATTGAGCGGGGTGTTGCCCAGTTTCCAATACCATCTTTGCTGCCCCCATCACGGTCTGTGCCGCGAGGACGGTAGCTACATCTCTTGGCAAACCCATCTTGACTCCCCCATCAGATAATGCCTCGATAAACATATAGACGTATGCAGGACCGCTTCCGCTCAGACCTGTTACGGCGTCAAGGTACTTCTCATCCAGCCGGAATACCTTTCCAACGGCGCTAAAAAGCGTGTGCACCAACTGCCCATCGGCATCGGTAGCGCACTTGCCCAGGGCAAATGCCGTTGCTGATACACCTATGAGACACGGTGTGTTGGGCATTACACGGATGATTCGAATGCCAGCCTGTAATCTGGATTCAATAAATCGTATCGGGATACCCGCAGCAATAGACACTACTAAGTGGCGGCTGGTAATATCATACTTTAGCTGGTCAAGCACTTCGCCCATCATTTGCGGCTTTATGGCCAGTATAATAACATCGGCAAAGGATACAACGTCTTTGTTGTTCTGGGTGGTTTTTATACCGATTTCTTTACTTAAGAGTTTGCATCGTTCTACAACCACATCACTAACTATGATATTGCCGGCTTCACACAATTTTGCATTAATGATGCCCTTGCAGAGCGCTTCTCCCATCTTCCCGCCGCCGATGAATCCAATTTTTTCTTTTAGCATACGATACCGGTCCTTTTTAAATAATTATTAGGGGATGCAGGGGTTGAAAATCTTCAACCCCTACATTAAATTAGTATTAAAGTAACACTTTAGTTTTTTGAAAAAATAACCCCGTAGGGGTGAAATGTTTATAGAAAAATGTGATATACAAAACCTTAGCTCCATCGGAGCGGCATGTGAAACACAGAAACAACATGCCG
>JAUSDH010000088.1 GCA_030650655.1 Candidatus Brocadiaceae bacterium | reverse complement strand
TAGAAGGTAAAGATAATATATTTCCAGATATTGATTATCATGTTTATCAGTAAGGGGAAAATATTTTATCGTGTATTTTTAGGGGAGAGAAATATATGTCATCCGAAATGATGAAATGGCCATACTTACCTATTTTGGGTTCGTTCAGGGATGAGATGAATAAACTTTTTGAGGGCTTTACAAGAAGAGGAGCCGCCGCAGGAATGGGCTTGGTGCCTCCTCTGGATGTCTCAGAAACAGAAGAAAACATCCTCGTAAAGGTGGAAGTACCCGGAATCGAACCAAAAGATATTGACATCTCGATCAGCGGCGACACCTTAACGATTAAAGGCGAAAAGAAATCAGAAAAGGAAGAGAAGGGAAAGAATTATCACTTTATAGAAAGGAGCTACGGGAGTTTTTCCAGGTCTGTCGGGTTACCGGTATCGGTAAAATTCGAACAGGTAAAGGCAGAATATAAGAAAGGAATCCTGGAGATTACCTTGCCGAAATCAGAAAAATCAAAAATAAAGAAAATTCCAGTAAAGATTGGTTAGCGAAATTGTGAAAGCTACCTGCAGGTTATAAAACTCGGAATAATTCGTCCAGATACCTGCGGGGAGTCTAGTCAGGTCTTATGAAAGGAGAAAAACAAAAGAATGAAAATACCAAGAAAGGTTGAAAAACATACCAGGGATAAAATCTATGCAGAGAACGATCCATATTTGTCACCAAAGGGAAAGGGACTGGTGGGGGTTGCTATTTGTAAGGATTGTACGGCTGTTTATCATAATAAAAAGTGGTTCCTCGATCCTAAGCTTTATGAAGAAAAAAAGCACTAAAAGATATCCACTGGGTAATCTGTCCTGCATGTAAGAAGACAAAGGAAAATGTACCGGGTGGTATCTTAACACTTAAGGGCGATTTTTTACAACAGCACAAACAGGAAATAATGAATCTTATCCACAATGAAGATGAGCGCTCGAAGAAATATAATCCTTTAAAAAGGGTCATGAAGATCAACGAAAAAGGTAACGAAGTCGAGATACTTACGACGGAAGGCAGACTGGCGCAGGGTCTCGGGTCTATCCTGTTCAAGGCATACAGCGGTGAAGTGGAATACAAAAAACACGAGAATGCAAAGTTTATGCGCGTGGAGTGGAGGCGGTGATACACATGCAGATTTAAAAATCGCACTCATTGTATCGTGAAAGCCCAGAAAAACTATACAGAAGTTGGGAAGTTGAGAAGCCAAGAAGATGGAGAACTTAACTTCCCAACTCCTCAGCTTCAATTTGTGGTATCTCGTTGTTTTCAACTGAAGCAGCACTGCTAACCAAAATCTTTATTTACGATTCACCTATTAAAGAGTCAATTTCATGATTAAAATAGAAAGAATTCTATTTCCCACTGATTTTTCTGCCAATGCAAAACATGCCTTAAAATACGCCTTGGATTTTGCCACGGAACGTGGGGCGAAACTTTACGTCCTGCACGTAATTCCCAAGCTGAATATTCCCATAGGAACGGGAGGAATGACTTATCCCGTGTCAAAAATATACGAAGACATGGAACGGGAAGCAAAAAAGAACATTCATCACCTGATACCCAAACGATTTCTTGAGAAGATCAGAGTCGAAAATATCGTCGTGCGGGGGACGCCTTTCCTGGAAATCATCAAGGCTGCAAAGAAATATGACGTAGATTTGATAACCATCGCTACACATGGCCGGACAGGAATTTCCCATGCGCTGCTTGGGAGTACGGCGGAAAAGGTCGTGAGAAAGGCCCCCTGCCCGGTTCTGTGCGTCAAACATCCAGAACACGAATTTGTATTACCTTAAAAAGCTTGAATAACCCCAATCCAGTTTAAATTGTGTGCTTGACCAGTAACGTATGGGATATGTCAGCGAGGTCAAAATGGGCTTATTATGTATCCAGGCAATGCAAATCTCTGACAATGTCCCTGCGGCACCACCAAGGGCAATAATAAAATCTCTGCCAAGGCACTGTCAGGACGTTCCGGGCGTGTCCCATGCCCGTGGGAATGACGATTGAGCACCACTCATTTGCATCACTTACTTTTTCAGTAGGAAGGATGCCGATGGTAATGCCGCCTGCATTTCGCGCACCCCGACAGGCAGCATCCACAACACCGCCTCCTTCCACCTGTTGCTACCGTAATGTCATGTATTGCCAGTATTGAACCATTTTTTCAGCAACAAGACTGATTTCAGGCGGGGCATCTGAATCGCCGATGATTTCGGCTTGTGCATTTTTTCTCGGCATCTTTAAACTTTATTATGGTGTAAATAATTATTAGTTATTTTTTAAAGTATTGTTGTCAACTTCTTTGAGAAAATTGATAAGTCCCTTACATTTGTCAACCGATTTTTTGGGTTTTTGCCTTCTTTCCTTACTCTGCGACGGTATTAGAATTGTCTTGAGAATAGAACATGAAAATCTTATATTTAGTATTTTGAAATTTCAGTTATTGAGATTCTCTGTATCTTCAATTTCTTGCTACTTCGTTCAAGACAGGCTCTTCAGAATGAAAGAACGATATATTTCGATCAAGTCAAAGAATTTAATTCATACAAAAGGTAAAAAATTGGCCACAGAGCACATAGAGACCGCAGAAAAAAAATTATCTGCGTAATCTGGGACCTCTGTGGCTATTATATTTTTATACATAAACTATGAAAAAATCTATTATTGCCCGTGGTATACGGGTGCATAATTTAAAAAATATCGATATTGAAATCCCCCATAAAAAATTAGTGGTAATCACCGGGGTCAGCGGATCGGGCAAATCCAGCCTTGCATTCGATACCCTCTTTGCGGAAGGGCAAAGACGGTATATAGAATCTTTTTCGGCCTATGCACGCCAATTTTTGGAAAAGATGGACAAGCCTGACGTAGACCACATCGAAGGCATTCTTCCTGCAATAGCTATCCAGCAGAAAAATCCTGTCAAAAACAGGCGTTCAACTGTTGGGACTGCCACAGAAATTAATGATTACCTGCGGTTGTTGTTTGCGAGGACGGGCAAGACCTATTGCAGTTCCTGTAAAAGACACGTGCAAATCGATACGGTTTCTCACATCGTTGATACTGTTCTATCGTTACCTGAAGGCACAAAATTTCTGGTTACATTCCCCATTACCGTAAGTCAGAAAATTTCAAGCCAGGCACAAATCAATCTCCTCAAAGAACGTGGATTGGTAAGGATACTGGTTGATGAAAATATTGTAGACATCACATCTGAAAATAATGTAGATATCCTTTCTGCAAAGTCTGTTTCCGGGATCGTCGATCGGCTGGTTGTTAAGGACGTCATCAAGGAAAGGCTTGTGGACGCCCTGGAAACGTCGTATCGGCTGGGTTCTGGTCATTTAAGTATAGTATACAATATTCAGGAACCCTCTGTTAATACAGGGGCGCGTATAAAAGGCAACCCTATCGCTATTCAGGATTCGCAATGGACCGAACTGAAATACAGCAAGCATTTCTTTTGCAGTTATTGTAAAATTGAGTACCCGGAACCTGTCCCTGCGCTATTTTCGTTTAATAATCCGATTGGCGCATGCCCCAAGTGTCAGGGCTTTGGGCACACGATTGATATTGATATGGATGCCGTCATACCGGACAAAGAAAAGCCGTTGAGCGATGGGGCTATTGCCATGTGGAATACACCCGCATACTCCTCGATGTACGAATCGCTTAAAAAGGCGTCATCCAAATATAATATTCCCTTAAACGTTCCATTCCGCAAGCTCACAAAAGAACAGGCAAGATTGATTCTGGAAGGCACAGAAGATTTCTGCGGCATCTATGACTTCTTTCAATGGCTGGAACAGCGAAAATACAAGATGCACGTCCGTGTATTTTTGAGTAAATACCGGGGATACAACTTATGCCAGACGTGCACCGGAAAGCGGTTGAAAAGTCAGGCGCTGAACGTCTTGATTAACGGTAAGAATATTTCGGATATTTGCACCATGACGATCGATGAAGCTTACCGGTTTTTTGAGAGACTTCAGCTTACTGATTATGAAAAAAACATTGCCCATTTGCTCTTGCAAGAAATCAAAAAACGATTAGAGTATATGATCAAGGTTGGTTTGGAATACCTTACCTTAGACCGTATGACCCGTACCCTTTCTGGTGGCGAGGCTCAGAGGGTTAATCTTACAACATCACTGGGTTCTTCACTGGTAAATACCTTATATATACTGGATGAGCCCAGTATTGGACTCCACTCAAGGGACACTGACAGGTTGATCCAAATACTTGAACGGTTGCGGGACATTGGAAACACCGTTGTTGTTGTTGAGCACGACAAAGAGGTCATCCGCGCTGCCGACGAGATCATCGACCTTGGGCCGGGTGCGGGTGAAAATGGGGGCACGGTTGTTTATCATGGCTCATTTAAGGATTTACCTGCACGCAACGGTTCGCTCACGGCACAATATTTAAAAGGTAATAAGGCAATTAAAATACCTTCCAAACGGAGAAAGCCAACCAGCAAGGCCATTGTATTAAAGGGGGCATCGCAAAACAATCTGAAGGGTATAGGCGTTACGTTTCCCCTCAACATGCTGGTATGTATAACAGGAGTTTCAGGGTCGGGTAAAAGCACACTCGTACAAGACACCCTCTATGGTGCGATCAAAAAGAAGAAGGGAGGATACACAGGATTCGTTGGAAAATGTGAAAAGATAGACGGCGTACAGCTTATTAACGATGTTATTCTTGTAGACCAATCTCCTATAGGGCGTACCCCACGTTCGAATCCCATCACCTATGTAAAAGTATTTGATGAGATTCGAAGACTCTTTTCCTCAACACGGGACGCAAGGATGCACAATCTGAATAGCGGTTCTTTTTCATTCAATGTGGTTGGCGGCAGATGTGAACAATGCGAGGGTGCTGGATACATCCGTGTTGACATGCAATTTCTTGCGGACATCTACGTCACGTGTGACAAGTGTAACGGAAAACGGTTCAATAAAAAGGTACTCGATGTAAAGTACAAAAACAAAAACATCCACCAGATTCTTGAAATGACCGTGGATGAAGCCCTTGTCTTCTTCCGAGAATCAACCAGAATTACCAAGGGATTGAAATTCCTTCAGGATACTGGATTGGGCTATTTGCGGTTAGGCCAACCCGCCACCACCTTATCGGGCGGGGAGGCACAAAGACTAAAGATTGCTACATATATGGCACAGGAAAGCGCCGACACAATGCTCTTTATCTTCGACGAACCTACAATTGGTCTTCACATGGACGACATTCAAAAATTGCTTACCAGCTTTCAGAGATTAGTTGAGGCAGGACATTCTTTAATCATCGTGGAACATAACATGGACATTATCAAGTCTGCCGATTATATTATCGATCTGGGTCCCGAAGGCGGCAATGCGGGCGGATATGTTGTTGGATGCGGTACACCCGAACAAATAGCACGGATGGAGAAAAGTTATACCGGTCAGTACCTGAAACCTTATTTTTCTTGAAAGGTCACAATGAAATTTAACAAAAAAAACATTATATTCATTTTGAGTATTATCGTCAGTATTGTTTGCTCATGGTTATTTGTAAGAAATATCGATTGGCCACTCCTTAAAAATGCCTTAAAGGATGCAAATTACTGGTATGTTATCCCCACGCTCATTTTAACCCTTCTGGTTTACGTCATAAGGGCAATTCGGTGGCAGGGGTTATTGTCTCATATAAAACCGGTATCTGTGTTAAATTTGTTGTCTATCACCTGCATCGGTTTCATGGCAAACAATATTCTTCCTGCCCGTGTGGGAGAAGTATTGAGGCCATTTATTTTGTATAAGAAGGAAAATGTAAAATTCTCAACCTCCGTTGCTACCGTAATCGTAGAGCGGATATTTGACATGCTGGGGCTCATCATATTTACCGTGGCCGTTATTGCCTTGCTGCCGCATCCTGCTCAGCACAACTCCGTTGTCCCGCTTTCAGCAAATGAGGCACACACCATCAGAGAATCAATTATCCCTACTCTGAAAAAATGGACAGAGGTATTTGCTGCGGTAGGGGTGCTCACCATCGTCTCCCTCTTTTTGATCGTTATCAAACCCGATTTCTTCAAAAAAGTACTCTCCAAAATGTGCTTCTTCCTGCCGCATAAACTCAAAGATAAAGTCTTCGGATTTTATGATTCCTTCGTGCATGGTTTGAAAATTTTGGAAAACAAGACACAAACGGTATGGATGCTGGCGCTTTCTCTCGTAATCTGGATTCTCGGTGGAGCGGAAATATATCTCCTCGGGTTTTCCTTCCATATGCACCTTCCTTTTATGGGCGCATGTCTTGTTGCCATTTGTTTAGCTCTGGCGGTTGCCTTGCCCCAGGCGCCTGGATACATCGGCGTATTTCACATAGCAATCCTAAAATCACTGGATATCTTTGGAATACAAACTACAGCGGCTCAAAGCTATGCCATTGTTTTATGGGCCATCAGCATTCTCCCTTCTACGATTATGGGTTTTTTCTTTCTCTGGCGGGAAGGAATTGCCTTCCGTGATGTAGTAAAACTGGAAGAAGAAATCGTCGAAGGAAAACTGGAAGAAATGGAAGGAATAAAAGAAGACACCTCCAGGAGTAACTATTAAATTTGATTCACTCAGGGTTTTCACGCTTTGATGGAACTGCCTGACCACAAAACAGAAGCGTTACTTTTCTCTCATAATGAGATCGACAAGCACATGCATTTCCAAGCGCTCAAGATCGATTGGTTTAGTTATGTATTCATCAGCGCCCAACTTCATGGTATTTTTGGCAATATCTTCATCCATTACGGCTGTTACCATGATTATGCCTATTTTTTTATTAGATTCCCTGACACATTTTAAGACCTCTATGCCGTCCATACCCGGCATTCTTATGTCCAGAAGCATTATATCAGGACTCTCATTCTGCACCTTTTCAATGGCGTCCATCCCATTATTCGACGTAATAACTGTGTAACCTTTTTTTTCAAAAAACCTTCGCAGAAGCTCACATTCTTTAACTTCATCATCAACAACAAGTATTTTTGTCATAAGAGTCCTCCTTTACAATTTACTGGCTTTGTTCTGATCAGTTGGCTGTAACGGCAACTCAATGGTAAATGTCGAACCCTTTCCAACCTCACTCGACACGCTTATCGAACCGCCATGATTTTGAATGGTAGTATACGCTATGGTAAGACCCATGCCCACCCCTTTTCCTTCCTCTTTCGTGGTAAAAAACGGATCAAATATCTTGTCTAAATGTTCTTTAGGAATACCACACCCCGTGTCAGTAAACTGTATACACAGACACGGCTTTTCATCCTTCAAACACTTCAGGGTGCTAATCGTTAACGAACCGCCGTTTGCCATTGCATCTATCGCATTTTTTATAAGATTGAGAAATACCTGTCGTAATAAATCTGCATTTGCTTTAAACAGCGGCAACTCATTATCCAATTTCTTGAAAAGTTGAATGTTTTTATATTTTATCTCCGCCACGAGTATGGCAAGCACCCTATCTATCAACTGGTTTACGTCAATCTCGGCCGTTGCCACCGATTCCTTTCTGGAAAATCTCAATAATCCGTCAGTAATATCCTGAACACGTTTAATTTCTTCCTGTATTGATTTCAAATCCTTTTCTAAGCCTGTTCCTTTTTCTGCTTCAGCCAGCAGTAATTGTACATGAGTTGATATTATGTTTATAGGATTTAAAATCTCATGAAAAACCCCGGCAGTTAATTGCCCAAGAGATGCCATCTTGTAAGACAATCTCAGTTCCTCTTCCCTCCTGACACGCTTGCTGATGTCCCGTATTATACCCACTGCACACCACCTCTCTTTCAGCGTTAATGCTGAAAGAGACAATTCTATGGGGAATTCTTTGCCGTCCTTTCTTATGGCTTCGAGCGCAATGATATTTCCAAGAATAGGCCCTTTCCCTGTTTCCTTAAATTTCTTTAATCCTTCTATATGTGCAAGACGATATCGATGGGGGATGATCAACTCACTTACACGATTCCCATACGCTTCCTTTCTCGAATATCCGAATGTCCGTTCCGCAGCCTCATTCCAAAACGAAATGTTGCCTTCATCATCCATCATAATAATAGCATCCTGCGCAGAGACGCTAATAGCAATAAATTTTCCATTGCTCTCCTTTAATTGAGACATAGCATTCATTGTTTCTTCAAGTGATTCCTTGAGCTTTTCATGGCTTTGTTGAAGCTCCTCATTTAATTTATTCTGCACGGTTATGGATGAGGTCAATGGGCGAAATGAGAGGAAATAAAGTAATGGAAAGGTAAGGACAACAAGCACCGACGCATCAACAATCATCGCCGTGTGCGAAGATAAAGGCACTATATTGTGCAGGACGAACATAACAAGTGTTTCGGTTGCAAATATTGATACTGCTACGATCAAAAAAAGAATGATTGGCTTAGTGTCTGGTCTTGTCTTCATTTTTAGCCCACATTTTCTCTCTACATAAGGTGGTAGACCCATCTTATTTTGTACTGTTGATATTGTTTTAGACCATTCGAGAATGCATACCTTCTATGTTACTATACTATTTTTGTTACGTAATGGTAGCAAAATGTTAAGAAAATGGCGCAAAAACAATACCGATCAATCCTGGAATAGACTGACGTCTTATCACAAGAGTCATGTGCGGTACCGTGATTTTGGAAATATCTTTATAAAAATAATCCCTAAGACAAACCCCCCGATATGCGCCCACCACGCCACACCCCCGCCATGAGCAGCAGAAATAGAGGCTGCCCCGCTAAAAAACTGGATAAGAAACCAAAAACCCAGCACAATAATTGCCGGTAATTCGATCGTCTCCCAGATAATAAACAGGGGAATAAGAACGAGCACACGTGCCCTTGGGAAGGTAACCATATAAGCGCCCAGCACTCCGGCTATTGCCCCGCTTGCCCCGACACAAGGGACTCCGGATTGCCTATTAAAATAAACATGTACAACGGCAGACCCAATTCCACAGATGAGATAAAATAGGATGAATTTAAAACGTCCGAGCATATCCTCAATATTATCGCCAAAAATCCATAAATACCACATATTCCCTATAAGGTGAAGGAACCCTCCGTGGAGAAACATAAAACTGAGAAAAGGAAAATAGGTATTTATGAAAGTGGAACCGGGAATATCTGCGGAATAGTATACCTTGACAGGAATGACGCCAAATTGAAAGAAGAAGGAATCTAATTGGCGTCGTCCTAAAGAGAGTTCAAAAAGAAAAACAAGGACGTTTAAAAGAATAATACTAACGGTAACAAATGGAAAGGTACCCGACGGATTTCGATCACGGAGAGGTATCATTTAGTCTTGATACTAAAGAATTCCAAGGTTGCAGTGTAGCGCGAACTTTAGTTCGCTTATAT
>JAUSDH010000087.1 GCA_030650655.1 Candidatus Brocadiaceae bacterium | reverse complement strand
ACATCAAAGAATGTAGGCCGACTACGTGTTTTGCACGATACGCCGTAGCGCGGGTGGCTTGTCCCCAGCACAATGCCGACCACAAGGGATCGGCGCTACCTTTTTCAAAGAGCTAAATTGTTACAAAAAAACAAATAACAGTATTTATTATTCAGTACTAAGTAACTTTTCTTGGTTGCGACTATGATGCGCTATGGTATTGAGTTTGATACTTTTTAATGCTACCAGAATGCCGATCAGAAAAATTCCCACGCCCAGATAGAACATCAATTCCCTGACTGAAATAAAGGTCGTTAATTTGCCGATGAGCAATACAGGCGTTACCATAGCGGCATTCACGAAGATATCCTTGCAGGCAAAGGTCCTTCCCCTTAATTCGTCAGGGACGATCTTTTGGATATCCGCATTGATAGGCGCCAAGAATGCGCCTCCGGCAATCCCAATAAAGAAGATGATACCTGAAGCCGCCATATACGACTGTACCAGAGCGAAGGCCATAATTCCACATGCCATAATCCAAATACTGCCCGTATAAAGGATATTTCTTTTCACCCAATCGCCATACTTACCCACCATAACAGCTCCGACCAGGAGACCGCCGCCGAGCAGTGTGAAAATCAGTCCCAGAGGAGTTAGAGAAGTAAAACCCCAAATTTTACCAGCGAAGTCGGAGATTGCCACATAAAAGCTGATACCTACAAGCCAGAAGATTGCGCCAAAGGAAATGAGTATCATGAGCCTTGCGTCCTGATACATGTATTTCATACCCTCTTTGATATCAGATAATACAACGGTGATGCCTTTAATTTTGGGGTGCACTTTTTCCTTTGCTGTTAGCTTCCATATAGTAGCAGCAGAAAAAAGATAGGTAAAGGCATCAAAGTACATGGATGGCTTAAACCCTATCGAATCAAACACGACACAACCAATGGCAGTACCAGCCAAAACGCTCAACAATGCCGAAGAAGAGATAAGAGAATTCCCCGCAAGGAGATGCCGCTCTTCAACAATATTGGGTATAATCGAAAACTTTGCGGGAGAAAAGAGGCAGGTGAAGATACCAATGACGAAGATTAGAGGGTAGACAGGTGCAATGTAGGTGGAATCACGGATAATCCATGGGATAGCACATACCAAAAGAACACGCGCCAGATCCGAGCCTATGAGTATACTCTTTCGCGACCACCGATCTGAAAGCACGCCTGAGAAGAGACTGAATAAAAAGAACGGGAGAACGCTCCAGAAGGTGATTTTCGATAACTCTTCCCCGACATTTCCCCCCTTTTTCATGATCAATCCCAGTAGCGCCATTTGATGGAATCTATCGCCCAGGGCGGATACAATCTGTCCGATCCAGAGCTTTAAAAAGTTACGGTTTCTGAGCACTTCGGTTATCCTGACCGTGCGTTCCATAGTTTCGTTCTCAAACGGAATTAAAAATATCACCCTCCCTTAATCCCTCCCATCGTTCGACTGAGCTCACGACGAAGTCAAGGGAGGGAAAGGTCCCCTCGCCCCTTGTGGGAGAGGGTCTGGGTGAGGGGGAGTTTCGTGTAAAACTATAATATCCATTGTCTTTTGTATGGAACTCCGCTTAGAATAACAGTAAAGGATAAGAATGACAAGCGTATTCATGTCAACCAGAGTTAAAACGTTCGTAGGTAAGTTTTTTATGATTTTGTATTGTAAATTTGCTTGCCAGACAAAGGTGTTTTTGATACCATAACAAACCATTTTAACTATAGTTCCGGCTACATGTAGTTGCAGTGTCTTAAAATTATTGATTACGGAAAGGAGTTGCTTGGATGTCACCTAAGTATGTTTATTTTTTCGGTAATGGCGCTGCCGATGGTAAAGCAGAAATGAAACATCTCCTGGGCGGTAAAGGAGCAAACCTTGCAGAAATGACCAATCTCGGCATCCCTGTCCCTCCCGGATTTACTATAACGACAGAAGTATGCGACGCGTATTACAAAAATAATAAACAGTACCCGAAAGGCCTTTCAGAAGAAATAGAACAGAACCTTTCCCGTTTAGAGAAACTTATGGGGGCAAAACTTGGCGATCCGAACAATCCATTATTGGTTTCTGTTCGCAGCGGTGCAGCAGCATCCATGCCCGGTATGATGGATTCGGTTTTAAACCTTGGATTAACTCCTGATGCCGTTAATGTGCTTATTAAAAAGACGGGCAACGAGCGTTTTGTGTGGGATGCGTACCGGCGGTTTATCACCATGTTTGGCGACGTGGTTATGGGTGTAGAACGCCACTGTTTCGAAGAGGTTCTTGATAAATACAAAAAGAAGGCACGGGTAAAAAGTGATACGGAACTGACAACTGATCAGTTGAAAAAGATTGTCGAAGAGTTTAAGGCTATTTACAAGAAAGAAACCCGCGAGAACTTCCCGAATGACCCAAAGATACAACTCCAGAAGGCAATAAATGCCGTATTCGCTTCCTGGAATAACCCGCGGGCTGTAAAGTATCGGCAACTCTATGAAATAAAAGGGCTTCTTGGAACGGCGGTAAATGTTCAGTCTATGGTCTTTGGAAATATGGGAAATCACTCTGCTACGGGTGTATGTTTCACGAGAAACCCTTCCACCGGCGAAAATAAATTCTATGGTGAATTTCTCATAAATGCCCAGGGTGAAGACGTCGTTGCCGGTATCCGTACACCCGAACCGATTGCAGATCTTGAGAAAGAAATGCCAGATGTTTATAAACTACTGGTCAAATATAAAAATACCCTGGAGAAACATTTCAGAGATGTGCAGGACATCGAATTTACGATTCAGGAAAATCGGTTATTCATGTTACAGACTAGAAACGGGAAACGTACTACACAGGCGGCTGTGAAGATTGCGGTAGATATGGTTAAAGAAAGATTGATTGACAAAAAGACTGCGATTTCCCGTATTAATCCCAATGAACTTGACCAGTTATTACACCCAACCTTCGATCCCAAAGCAAAAAAAGAAATTATTGCAGTGGGGCTTCCAGCTTCACCGGGCGCGGCTACGGGGAAGGTGGTTTTCAACGCTGAAGATGCAGAAAAGTTAGCAGCAAAGAAGGAAAAGGTAATTCTGGTGAGAAAGGAAACCTCGCCTGAAGATATTGGCGGTATGCACGTATCCAAGGGTGTCTTAACAACCCGTGGCGGTATGACCTCTCACGCTGCTGTGGTAGCAAGGGGGATGGGTAAGTGCTGTGTTGCAGGATGCGGCGCGTTAATTGTGGATTATAAAACCCAAACCTTTAAGGTGGGTGGCAAGGTAGTAAAAAAGGGAGATTATATCTCAATAGACGGCAGCACGGGTGAAGTAATGTTAGGTCAGGTTTCTACCATTGAACCAAGACTCAGCGGTGACTTTGCCGTGCTTATGGAATGGGCTGACGAAATTCGCAAGCTTAAAGTAAGGACGAATGCAGATACCCCGGCGGATGCAAAAAAGGCACGCGAATTAGGCGCTGAGGGTATCGGGCTTTGCAGGACTGAACACATGTTCTTTGGAGAACACAGGATTGACTCAGTCCGACAGATGATCCTTTCCGCCCCGGACGTAAAAAACTTGAAAGCCAAGATTGCGGGTATTGAGAAAGAACTTGCAAAGGCAACAAATAATAAAACGCTCGCCATTAAAAAGGAACTCGCGCAGGCTAAGAAAGAACTTACAGAGCCTTTGCGTCTGTACATTTCTGCTCTCAAGAAATTACTCCCCATACAGCGTCGTGATTTTGAGCAGATATTTACGACCATGGACGGACTCCCGGTTACGATACGACTTCTCGACCCGCCTCTCCATGAATTCTTGCCTCAGGAAGAATACAATCAAAAAGAAATGGCAAAACAAATGAAGATCAGCCTTAAAGAGGTGCAGGACAAGGTGTCGGCGCTTCACGAATTGAATCCCATGCTGGGACATCGTGGCTGCCGCCTTGGTGTTACGTATCCTGAAATTTACGACATGCAGGTGCAGGCAATCATTGAGGCTGCCTGCAATGTGAAGAAAAAAGGCGTTACCGTATGTACTGAGATCATGTTACCCATTATCAGCACTGAACAGGAATTTAGTATATTAAAAGATAGTGTCCACAGAATCGCAAAAGAAGTAATGCAGAAAAAGGGTGTGCAGATTGAGTATATGGTGGGCACCATGATTGAATTACCGCGAGCGGCGCTCATAGCTGATAAGATTGCAAAACACGCCGAATTCTTTTCCTTCGGGACCAATGACCTTACCCAGATGACCTTTGGTTTCAGCCGTGATGACGTGGGTTCCTTTGTGCCTGAATATATCGAGAAAGGCATTCTCGAAAAGGATCCATTCCAGATATTGGATCAGGAAGGCGTAGGACAACTGGTGGAGATCGGGATTAAGCGGGGACGAAGCACTCGTCCTGAGTTAAAGGTCGGTATCTGCGGTGAACACGGCGGAAATCCTCAAACCATTGCCTTCTGCCATAAGATCGGCATGAACTACGTAAGTTGCTCGCCATTTAGGGTGCCCATTGCCCGTCTTGCAGCCGCACAGGCATCGCTCCAGCAGCCCGTATCGCAGGCAACCGTTTAGGTTAAAAATATCCATTCTATAATAATTCTTTCTCTTTGAAAGAATTCAAATATCAATAACTGCACAGCAGTCTTCATAGCTGCTATGTCTGTCTTTATTATACTCTCATTAAATGAGGTTGCCTTCAGCAGCAGCTTTTAAAGCTCCCCTCTAAAAAGAGGGGTTTGGGGGGTGAAAGTATACCATTAACACAAATCCCCTCTTGCTAGAGGGGAAACCATGTATCTGATTGAATTTCCTTAACATAAATTTGGCCTTCGGTGACTATTTAATTGCATTGAATTAAATATTTCTGATTACTCCTTTACCAAGGCAGATTTTCGAGAGGATTTCCTATGAATAAAACAAGCGAAATTCAATTAAATACCCATCTGAAAAGTGTGCCGCTGTTCAGCAACCTGAGTGATCGCCAGTTAGACATACTTTATAAAGCAGGCGCTATCCAAAGATTTGAGAAAAATTGCATTATCGTTAACCAGAATGACTCAGGAGATACATTTTATATCGTTGTTTCCGGGAGTGTGAGGGTAACGCTCTTAAATGAAAACGGTAGTGAAATCGTACTCTCTCTCTTAAAAGAAGGTGATTTTTTCGGTGAGTTGTCTCTGTTAGACAATGAGCCCAGGTCTGCAAGCGTTATCACCATGGAAGACGTTACACTGTTTTTGCTTACCCGGAGGCAATTCTATCAATTGATAATTACCTACCCTGATATCTTAAGGAAGGTACTTAAGGAAATATGCTGTCGGCTAAGGAATGCCGATGAAAAGATTGGAAGTTTGGCTTTTTTAGATGTCTACGGAAGGACAATCAGGGTGTTGCAACAACTGGCGCATGAACAGGGAACAAAGACAAGGAATGGCATTGAAATTTTGCATGCCCCGACACATCAGGAACTCTCCAGTTTGGTTGGAACATCCCGTGAGACAGTTACCCGGATACTCAAGGTATTAAAGGAGAACAGGAATCTGATTTCATATAAAGGACGAAAACTCATTTTGAGGGAATATGCCAATAAACCGCCATTATAATTCCTTTCCCTTCTGGAGCTGTCCAAAAAGTAATTCCTTACCTTCCTCCTCGTTCCCATGCTCCAGCATGGGAACGGGGCATATGTACAAAAGCTTTGCTTTGAATAAGAAAAAGCCGAGTTTTTTTACGATTAAACATGCAAAAATATTTTTTTCAAATTGTGACGCACGTCACATACAACGAAAATACATTTTGATAATATACTACTACCTAATAATTGCAGTCGGACACAGATAAAGGAAATTCACCGCAAATGCCTGCCCTCATGGAAATGGGGGACGCGAAGGGCGCAAGCGGCGACTGTCCCCTGCTGGCGGGGTTAGGGGGTGGAGTCTTTTTTGGCTGTATCCTGGGGAGGAAATTGAAAACTGACACAAGCAGTGTAATGGAGAGGATTGAAAGGATGGTTAAAGAGATGGGGAATTCCAGTCCACCCCCCTCCGCCCCCGCTAGCGGGGGACAGTTAGCTCTGGCGGGTTCAGAGCCTGCCCCAAACTTGATTTGGGGTTTGCAACCTGGAACAAGGGTAGAGACGCATTGCAATGCGTCTCTACAATTTGGATAATCTTGTCCTCGTGAAAACGGGGAAGCGCTGTATACAATCGAGGGCGAAATCAACAATATAAAACGCTTGTCCTCGACTCAGATCGGGGAAACATGGGGTTCACGTTACAAACTTGATAACCGCAGAAAGGCAATGCGCAGATACGCACGGCGCAGGGCAAGTTTGGGGGCGCAGGATGCGGTTGTCCCCCGCTGGCGGGGGTGCAGGGGGTGGACGTCTTTTTCTGGCTGTACCCTGGGGGTGGAAAACCATGTATGGAAAATCGAAAGCCGACACAACAAACAATTACGCCTACAACAAAAAATTACAGCCGTTCGCAAACAAGCTGCGGAAGGAAATGACGAAGGCCGAGGCATGTCTGTGAAAATACGCCTTGCGTGCCGGTCAGATGAAGGGGTATCAATTCAGAAGGCAAAGGCCGGTGCTGCGATATATAGCTGACTTTCTCTGTAAGGATTTGAAACTGGTAATTGAAGTAGACGGGATAACACATAAAGATGACGAAACCGGGGAGAAAGACAAAAGAAAGACCGGCAACCTGGAAAGCGCGGGATTTAAGGTGATCAGGTTTACCGATGAGGAAGTATTGAAGAATATGAGCGGTGTAATGGAGAGGATTGAAAGGGTGGTTAAAGAGATGGGGAATTCCAGTCCACCCCCTCCGCCCCCGCCAGCGGGGGACAGTTAGCTTGCATCGCCGGCGAGGGCTCGTTTGTGTGGCAACACAATATTGTATGTTTGTTTTCTGAAAGTCTTATTCTGCAG
>JAUSDH010000080.1 GCA_030650655.1 Candidatus Brocadiaceae bacterium | reverse complement strand
AGACAACTGATTCATAACATGGATGACATACCATTTCCTGCATATAAATATTTTGACTTTAACAGGTATACGGGAGGATATGAAATACTCAAAGGGACATGGAACGGCAAACAACTGGAAAACCTGAGATTTGTCCCGATTATTTCTACGCGTGGATGTGTGGGGAGTTGCCAGTTTTGTTCAACTCCTTTTTTCTGGCAAAAATGGAGAACCCGAACTGCAAAAAATGTCGTGGACGAGATGGAGTTCCTCGTTAAAAATTTTGGATGCGGTTTTTTTAATTTTGCAGATGATATCTTTACCGTTAATAAGAACAGGGTCATTGACCTGTGCAAAGAAATCATAGATAGGAAATTGGATATCGTCTGGGACTGTGAAACCCGTGTGAATTTCATCTGGGAAGACATGCTTGAATGGATGATTAAGTCGGGGTGTTATTGCATCTCTTTTGGGGTAGAATCCGCCTCGGAGACGGTGCTCAAGGCCATCAAAAAAAAGACCACGCCGGAACAAATTGAGCACGCCATTAAACTCACAAAGCAAATGGGCATGAAAACCAAGATGCTTCTGATGGTGGGCAATCCAGGCGAAGACGACCATACAGTACGTGATACAACAAGAATGATAGAAACGGTACGTCCTGACTTTGTTTCGGTTTCAGAGGCCATGGTGTTTCCTGGTACGGAGCTTTACGAACTGGCAAAACAAAAGGGATTGGTAACTGACGATTACTGGCTTACCGACAGACCGGCGCCATACTTCACGATCGAAAATAACCTTGAAAAACTCCTGGAATGGAGTAACATTATCATGTCTGCCAATGCAGGAATTATAGGGAAAATCCTGCGGAGGCTTCGGAATATACTGGAACGAAACACGGGATTGCGGGTTACAGGAGAGGGTATCGAGTACAGGAAAAACGGATTGGTGAAAAGGCTGATAACATGGACTTAAACAAGTGCATAGGCGGCGAAATTCTTATACGCGAAGTCAGGGACGCCTGTTCCCCTTTGGAAGCTTTTTACCGTTTTGTTCCTCAAAAAAATTTATTTTTTCTCGACAGCGCCTTGCCCATAAAGGGGATTTCGAGATATTCTTTTCTGGGTTTTCAGCCCTTCTTAATAATGAAGACGAAACACCACAAAATCACCCTAACCGATAAAGAAGGCGTCCTTGAAATCGAAGGGAATCCCTTCGAACACCTTCGGGAATTATTAAAGCAGTTTTCTTTAAAAAACACAAACGATTCCATTCCCTTTCAATGCGGCGTGGTAGGATATTTTGGTTATGATTTGTGCCATTTTATTGAAAGATTACCAAGCAAGGCCATTGATGATATTGGACTCCCAGATATGTATATGGGATTTTATGACACCATCATTTCTTACGATAATCTTCTGGAAAAGTGCCAGGTAATCGGGGTAGATTTCGGTTTAGACAGCGCCTTGGAAGACAGGATGAAACAAGCAGTTGAGATACTGTGTAGAAAATCCGATAGTGTATATGAAACGACGTATCATAAGCCCAATCCGAAAATAACTGAAACCACGTTGCGGTTTAATTTCACAAAAGAACACTATTTGAACGCAATCAGGCATATCAAGGACTATATCTCGGCAGGCGATGTATATCAGGTCAATCTTTCTCACCGAATAGAAACGCATCTTGATATACCTCCTTATGAACTCTATAGAATATTGCGTTCGGTAAATCCGGCGCCTTTTTCCTGTTACTTGAACTTTGATGATGTTGCCATTATCAGTTCCTCACCGGAACGATTTCTCAATGTACATGCAAAACATGTCCAGACTCGCCCAATCAAGGGTACACGGCCGCGTGGCAAGGATGCGAAGACAGACGAGATTATGAAACAGGAATTACTCTCCAGTCAAAAGGACGATGCAGAACTTACTATGATTATCGACCTGGAACGAAACGATCTTGGACGTGTGTGCGATTATGGTTCCGTAAAGGTCACAGAAAGAAAGGTTTTAGAAACCTACCCAACCGTCTATCACCTGGTTTCTACCGTTGAAGGGGATCTCCACGAACAGTACGATTTAATCGACTTACTTAAGGCTACCTTCCCTGGAGGCTCAATTACCGGGGCGCCAAAGATCCGTGCCATGCAGATCATTGACGAACTCGAACCAACGCAGCGGAGTGTTTACACAGGCGCGATAGGGTATATCGGATTTAATGGTGATGCAGACCTGAATATTGCTATACGCACCTTCGTCATGAAGGACAAGTCGGTGTACTTCCAGGTTGGAAGTGGTATTGTGGCCGATTCCAATGAAGAAGAAGAATATGAAGAGACCATGCACAAGGCCAAGGCCCTTATCGATTCACTAAAACCATGCACAAGCTCATCTTCTTAAATGATAAAATTGTCAAAGATACAGAAGGACTTTTAAGTACTCTGGATCGCGGCTTTCTTTATGGGGATGGTCTCTTTGAAACTCTTAGCGCTTACGATAAAAAACCCTTTCGACTTGAAGACCATGTTACCCGACTCTCAAATTCCGCGCAATATTTTGATATTCCTTTTTGTTATACATCTCAACAAATACGACAGATTATTGAACAACTTCTTACCGAGAATAATTTAAAAGATGCCTATATCCGTATGACATTGTCTCGAGGACTTGGAGTTGATGGACTCATTTCAACGGGTACAGGTACTCCCACCTTTGTTATCCATACAAAACCGCTTGCCGCCTATCCAGCAGCACTATATAAAACAGGCGTATCGCTTATCACTTCTCATATTCTCAGGAGCACTACCTGTCCCCTCTCATGTCACAAGACACTAAACTTTTTGACCAATTACCTTATTAAAAGAGAGGCAACTGAAAAGGGTGCTCACGACGCACTCATTCTGAACACAGACAATCATATTGCCGAATGTGCCGTCAGTAATATTTTTGTTGTTGAGAAGAACACCGTTATTACCCCCTCTCTGAAGGCCAATGTACTTCCTGGTATTACACGGAAGATTATCCTGGAGTTGTGCAAGGAAAACGGTATTTATGCCCTGGAGGAGCTTTTCGGAGTGGAAAGGATTCTTGGGGCAAACGAAGTTTTCATTACCAATTCCCTTATGGAAATTATGCCCGTTTTAAAGATTGATGGACATGCTATAGGAAAGCTTATCCCAGGCACTATAACAAGGCTACTGCATGACAAATATAAGGCGTTAATTACATCTTTTACTCCAACATATTAAATGATACTATATATAATTAGAATTGATATAAAACCTCTTCTCTCTGGCCTTTTCAATTTGGCATATAAAAATGTAACTTGTCACAGATGTGTATCATCACAAAGGTGTATTATGGCACATTGCATGACACAAAACGCAAGAAATAAGTTACAAAGTAATATCCTGCTCTATTTCTTGCATCTATTTTAAATTTTGTTAAAAATTATTATAATTAATACCAAAACAGAACATCTTGGGAACCTTTTTGCTAGCATGTTTTTACTAACAATAAAAATATGGCAGTGTCTATTTACTATTTTCACTAATGCAAGGTGCCAAATATTATGAAGACTATTTTAGTAGTGGATGATGAATTAGGAATCATTGAATCGTTTAGAATGATATTAAAAGAAGATTATAAAGTTCTTACTGCTATTGACGGTTTAAAGGCATTAGAAATCCTTCGTAATGAATGTGTTAATCTGGTGATTCTCGATATTATGTTACCGGGAATGTCTGGACTGGAGGTTTTAAGTGAAATAAGAAAAATAGACAAGGATGTTGCTGTCATAATGGTTACTGCCGTAAAAGCAGTGAAAACAGCGATTGAAGCCATGAAATTAGGCGCTTCTGATTACATTATCAAACCATTTGATGTAGAGGAAATCAAGCTTGTCATCAACAAAACTCTCCTCTCTGGAGAACTTGCGCATGAGGTGTCGTATCTTCGGGCTGAATTAAACAAAAATTTTGAATTTAACAATATTGTCGGACAAAGCGCTGTCATGAGACAGATATTTGATACGATTATCAGAGTGGCGAAGGGGGATTCGCCTGTATTAATTACGGGTGAAAGCGGCACAGGAAAGGAACTTATTGCTAGGGCAATTCATTTACAAAGTCCAAGAAAGAATAAGCCTTTTGTTGCCGTGAGTTGCCCTAACCTTCCCGATAACTTGTTAGAAAGTGAATTATTCGGCCACGAAAAGGGGTCTTTTACCAATGCAACTGACAAAAAAATAGGACGTTTTGAACTGGCAAATGATGGTACGGTATTCTTGGATGAAATTAGTGAAATGAGTTTGTCCAATCAATCCAAACTTTTACGGGTTTTGCAGGAATACGAATTTGTCCGAGTGGGAGGGACTAAAACAATCAGTATAGACGTTCGGTTAATTGCGAATACCAATATCAATCTTAAGACCGCGATAATCAAAGGAACGTTCCGTGAAGATTTATATTACAGGATAAATGTCGTTCCGTTGGATGTGCCTGCTCTGAGAAACAGGAGAGAAGATATTCCTTTCCTCGTAAAGCATTATTTTAAAAAGTATAAAGAAGAACTTTACTCTAAAACCAAAAAAATTCACCCAACGGTAATGAAACTGTTTGAAAACTATTATTGGCCAGGAAATATAAGAGAACTTAAAAACGTAATCGAAAGGATACTTACCCTATATGGAGATAGCGATACCATTCTCGAAGAACACCTTCCGATGGAAATCATAAGTGGAAATAATCATCCCGCCTCATATAATTCTGACAATTTAATTGGATTATTGGATGGCGAATCACTTGATGAAATTGTTTTGCGTATAGAAAGAGAACTTATAGAAAAAGCCCTTCAAAAAGCAAATGGTATACAAACCAAGGCCGCGCAAATCCTAAAAACGACAAGAAGGATATTGAGATATAAGATGGATAAATTAGGATTGTCCTGAATACTGGTGAATAATTTTGAAATGTGCCTGCCCCATCGTTCATTCAAAATTTAAAGGTTACCATTTTATTTGTCTTCTTCATTGATATAGATCCTCGGCACACGTTTACTTATGTTGCAGGTAACCTCGTAAGGGACCGTATTTAATTGTTCAGCAACCGATTCTATCGATATCGTTTCTTGTCCTTGGCGGCCATATAATACGACTTCATCTCCGACAGAAACGTCTTTTATGTTGGTCACCTCCACAAAACATTGATCCATACAAACCCGACCGATAATAGAAGCCTTCCTGCCTTTTATAATTACGTTCCCTTGATTCGAAAGTAATCGATTATATCCATCGTCATATCCCAATGGCAGGGTAGCGACACGGGTGGGCTTAGTAACCCTGTATGTCCTGCCATAGCCGACAACCTCCCCCGATTCCATATCTTTAATATGAATAATCCTTGTCTTAAAGCTCATAACAGGTCTGATGCATATATCTCTTGAAACATCCTCTGATGGATATAATCCATACAACGATAGACCTGGTCTGACCATATTAAAATAAGCTTCAGGATAACCCAGAATTGCACCACTATTAGCCATATGTCTTAATGGAATACGTACCTTGATCATATCCAATGCATCAAGTATGGCTCTAAATCTTTTTATTTGTAAATTTGTAAATGATGAATCATTCTCATCAGAAGAGGAACAGTGTGTGTATATGCCCTCTATTAAAAGGTTTTTCATTTCTTTTAAAGACTTTATAAACTCCACGGCTTTATTGTGCTTTACACCGATACTGCCCATGCCGGTATCCACATATACATGAACTTTTATAACCTTGTTAAAATGATACGCCCTTTTTGATAATACATCAGCAAGTTTCAAATCATAAACCGTAGATGTCAAGTCGTATTGGATAACCGTATCGATTTGCTCTTCAAAGATACCACCAAGAATTAATAATGGTGTTTTTATGCCCTTCTCCCTTAATTGAATCCCTTCTTCGACAATGGCGATACCAAGCATTTCAACACCGTTACTTAACAAAACCCTGCTAACCGCGTAATCGCCATGGCCGTAGGCATCGGCTTTGACAATACCCAGGATATTTATCTGTGGTCCGACCCATTTCTTTATAGCCAACAAATTATGTCTTAGGGCATTCAGGTCAATTTCAACCCACGTCGGTCTGTGCATAGCCTGCCTTGGGATGTATGGTATTTCCATGAGTTAAGAATCCAATATCTTTCATTGTATCTATTAACCTGTTAATATCTTCTTTGCTGTGGGTAGCCATTAATGAAATGCGTAATCGGCTTGTACCCAAAGGCACTGTTGGCGGTCGAATTGCAGGAATCAAGATACCCTTTTCATAAAGTCTTTTGGATATGCTAAGTGCATCTTCCGCTGATCCAATAATAATGGGAACAATAGGACTTTCTCCAGCAATATTGCTTATAAATTTCGACAGTTGAGATTTCAAATATTTTATGTTTTCCCATAACTTGTCGATGTGGGATGTATCTTCCTGAATAAGTGTCAATCCCGCCAGAGAGGCGGCACATGCCGCAGGTGGCAATGCCGTTGTATAAATAAAAGAGCGCGCCTTATTTTTTAAAAAATCTATGAGGCACTTACTTCCGGCAATAAACCCACCGATGCTTCCAATCGCCTTGCTCAAAGATCCCATAATAATATCAACCTTTCCTTCGAGTCCATAGTGTTCAATCATGCCTTTTCCATGTTGACCAAATACCCCTGTCGCATGGGCATCATCGATCATAAGTATGACGTCATATTTTTGGGCAATTTCTGCAATTTTGGGTAGCGGAGCAGTATCGCCGTCCATACTAAATACACTATCAGTAACCACCAGCCTTCTTCGATATATTGAAGATCTCTGTAATAAAGATTCCAATTGGCTTACATCATTGTGCGGATAAACACGGAAGGTTGCGCCTGATTGACGACAGCCATCAATAATGCTTGCATGGTTCAATTTGTCTCCAATGACTATATCTTCCCTCCCGACAAGGGCACATAGAGCGCCCACATTGGCCATATACCCAGTCGGGAACAGTAGTGCAGCCTCTGTGCCTTTAAACTCTGCAATCTTCTTTTCAAGTTCCTCGTGAAGTGTCATATTCCCAGCAACCAATCGCGATGCGCCTGTACCCCATCCGTATTGATTAATAGCAGCAATAGCCGCTTGTTTTATTTTTGGGTGGTCGGCAAGCCCGAGGTAGTTATTTGAACAGAAGGAGAGATAGGATTTACCTTTTATTTGAATGTACGGACCTTGAGCGCTTTCAACTGTCCTATACTCACGCATCAATGCGTGCTCTTTCAGTGAACTCAATTCATCGAAAATAAAATCTAGTCCCATTGAACAGACGCTTTCTTGATTTTATATTATGTTGTTGTATATAATGATTTCTCAAAATACATTTTATAAACTACAGGCATACAGACTGTTATATGGATACTATTCACAAGACCACGAGAAGACATAAACACAGAAGGAAATTATTTACTATCCGGAGCATATTGGCGTTCACATTTCTTTTAGTGTTATCAGCTGTTACTGCGTTTATTATAAGCAATCCTCTTGCAAATTTTTATACAGCAACTTACACACTGCTGATATATCTTCTTACCATATGCGGGTCTCTTTTAATTATTTTCATCGTGTTCTTTGGGTTTATAGTTAAATCTATTCGGTTCATGGGAAAACCATTTCAAAAACGCAGATGATTATTACTTTTTTCTAAAGGAACATATATGAAACCTATCTGTCATTTGGGCGCATCAATTATTACGGGTGCAACTGTCTTTCTAACAACAAAAACAATTACCCCCAGTATTGCATGTTTCCTGGTTGGGTGGCTGGTGGACGTCGATCATATATGGGATTTTTATAAAAATGTTGGTAAGGATTTTAACGTGAAAAAGTTTGTCAATGCATGCGAAAATGGGGAAATAAAAAAGGCATATTTATACTTCCATAGTTACGAACTCTTATTTGGGTTGATATTCCTGTGTTTCTTCACCCATTTTAATTACCTTGTGTCTTTTACTACATTGGGTTTCGCAGTACATTTATTTTTTGACCAGATGTTTAACCCGGTAAAACCTCTTACCTATTTTATTACGTATAGAATATTAAATAGCTATAATAAAGACAGTCTTTTCAAAATAAACCCTAAAAAACTATCCTCTTAGATAATGTATTTTTAACAACAAAACGTCAATTGCTAATGGCGTCTTTTCGTAAATCATTACAATTTCCGGAGGATGTTTGCAATTCCAAATTAAGATCCTTTATCATTTCTAAATCATCTTCGACCTTTCTTCCCTTCGTGGTCAAGTAGTTTCCGATCATCGTGCTATTGGCGCCCGCATAAAACATCCATGATTGTAAATCCCGAAGATTTTTTTCCCGCCCGCCTGCAATCTTAATTTCTTTATCAGGCAAAACAAATCGGAATACAGAAATAATTTTTAACGCCTCCATAGGTGACAGGGGGATACTGTTTTCCAATGGTGTACCGGAAACAGGATGTAAGAAATTAAGAGGAACGACGTCGACATCCAGATTTTTCAGGGTGAATGCAATATCAATACGATCCTCCATCCCTTCTCCAACGCCAAAAATTGCGCCGCTGCATATTTCCAATCCAACTTCTTTTGCAACACAAATGGTATTTACCCTATCACGAAACGTATGTGTTGAACATATATTGGGGAAAAACCTTTCTGATGTCTCTAAGTTATGATTAAGCCTTTTTAACCCGCATTGTACTAAAGATTCGGCCATTTCTTTTGTCAATACTCCAAACGAGCCGTGCGGATGGATACATGTGTCAGTAACGACTGCTTTTATTGTCCTGCAAATTTTATCGAGATCGTCAGATTTATTAATACTATATCCGCTGGTAACAATGCCAATAGAGTTGGAACCTGTCTGTTCAGCACATTTAGCAACATCGAGTATCCTGTTAGTATCAATGAGTGGAAATTCCTCTATGCCCGTGTGGTAACGTGAGGATTGAGAACAAAAACTACAGTCTTCTGTGCATCGCCCCTGTTTTGCACTAATGATGGAGCATGCTTTTACAGCATATCCAAAATACCTCAAACGTATTTGATTCGCCCAATAAAATACATCGTAGACCTCATCACCCTCTATTCCCATAAGATAAAGGGCATCGTCACGGCTGATTGGCTGGTTTTGCAATGATTGGTCTGCAATTTTTTTTATTTTTCCATTCATCATAAGTTAGATAGGCTAATTTTGGCCACGAATGAACACGAAGTTACACGAAATACGAACAAAAGAAAATTTAAGGAGAAAAGGGGAAATGGAGAAATTTTAAAGGGAAAAGTAATCAAACATAAAAAATTTATCCCCCTTCCATCAAATAGTGTTCCTTTTCATTCGTGTTTATTTGTGTAAATTCGTGGCTAAAATTATTTATTCTTATATTTCAAATAGACATTGCGTACATTCTGCCAAACAACATCAGGGCGTTCAGACCGAACATACGTCATACAATCTGTCCCTTCAAAGCTCCACGTGGCAATATTCCGGATCCCTGCGTCATAAGCCACATCTACAGCTGTAACAATTTCCTCTTCTCTATTTGCCGGCACCCTATAGCCCTGGATCCAGATTTGAGGTTCTTTATTATATTTTTTTGAAAGTGCAATTACCTCGTTGGACACACTGTGTACAAATTCCGTTACGTCTTGTTTATAGGCATACCAATAAGGGTCGCTTCCAAAGATATCCATACTCTTAATCATGGCGACCTTTTCCCATTCATAGATACCATATCTCGGATCGGTTGTTGGAAATAAACATACCGAATTCTTCAAACCTTTCTTTGATGCCTCGTTTGCAAGGTACTCAAGAAAGTTAACAATCGTCATTTGGCGAAAGGCCTTCACCTCATCCGTAAAATCAACAGGCATCTCATAGCCGTACTTCTCTTTGAAAATATCGTTACACACTTCGCAGGTACATCCCCAAATATCCCTCTTTTTACCTCCAAACAAGGACGTAAACTCGCCAAAAAACAAATGTGGCTCATCCCAAAACACACCCTCTGCACCCGTTTCTGCTGCGAGTTCAATCCACGCTGTCATTTTATCCCGAAATGTCTTTGAATTTAAACACGCCTTATATACTTTTATCTCACCCTCAGGGAAATTTAATCGCTGCCTGCAATTGGGATACGTCTTTACAAAGGTTGAAAATGATTCTCCACCAAATACACGCCCCACACCCCACGGATCGAGGAAGACTTCCAAGCCAACATCATGACTCGCCTTCACAATATCGACCATCGTCCCAGAATGGTATGTAATGTCATGTTCGCTCATGGTGTGAACGACAAAATTGCATCCATCGTCAATCATCTTTTTCATGTCTTCACGAACATGACGCAATATGCGATTTGCAAAATAACTTGCTCCGAGTTTCATGTTGGGCTATGTTAACCTTATCAGTGTATTATGTCAAGAAAATCCACCGAGACACCGTTTTTTGCTTGCGCAGGAACAAAGAAATTGCTATTATACATCCACTTTCAATCAGGGCTCTGCCATGTACGTGTTTCGAGGCGTTATTTTAAGGACCTATAACAATATTTTGGGAACCCGTCTTTGCTAGTAGGCGTACAATTCTTAATGAAGAAAGGTACAAGGCTATCATGGGGTAGACCACCGTGAAATACGGGTCCAAAAGATAGTCTCCCACGGCATTACGGTGGAGCCTTAATTCTTATCTTTACAAACACTTCTGTCTATTATTCGTCCACCAGTATTTACACAAACAAAAACCGATCCTTTCCACAAGTCCTTATTTCCTTGAATTAACATATTCACATCTATATAATATTTTTTAAATACTCAGGAACCTTATTCTATATTTTATTGTTTCAACAACTAGGAAATTGCCAACGATGAGGGAAGAAAACAACCGAAAGAAAGAATTTGAAGATATTGCTATGGAACATATCGATTCCCTCTATAGCATGGCAATACGGCTGGTATTTAATAAAGATGAGGCTGAAGACCTAGTCCAGGAAACATATTTAAAAGCATATCGATTTTTCAATACTTTCCAAAAAGGAACAAACATAAAGGCATGGCTCTTTAAAATCCTTCGGAATACCTTTATAAACAAGTACAGGAAAACGGTTAATTTACCAAGTGAAATTTTTTATGAAGATGTCGAATCGGTTAATTCAACTTTATCTTATAAACAGGAAACTGCTTCTGGAGAATCAACTGATACTTTAGAAAAGAAGTATAGCGATCTTGGCAATTTAATGGAAGACGATGTTAAACACGCAATAGATAGCTTGCCGATTGAATATAAAGAAGCTATATTGCTTTCAGATGTAGAGGAATTATCCTATAATGATATTGCAGAAATTACAAACGTGCCGATTGGAACAGTCAAATCAAGACTAAATAGGGGTAGAAAGTTGCTCCAAAAAAGTTTATGGGAGTATGCAAAAGATAGAGGTTTTATTAAGAGGGGGAAATGATGGTTTGCGTTGAAGCAATTAAACACCTTTACGAGTTCATGGATAAGGAAATAGATAAATCTCAATATCCGACCATGAAAGAGCACCTTGATAGCTGTTTTGAATGTCGTCAAAGGTATGAATTTGAAAAGGGCGTTCGATCATTAGTAAAGGCATATTGTATAAACACCACAGCTCCCGCATACCTCCATAGTAAGATCGTAGAAAGGCTCCACTCCGTTGATGCAGAAATATCGGAAAATAAAGATATACAAGCTATTTCTGAACAAAAAGTATCGCGCACACTATTTTTACCTCGTTTCTATGCAGTGGCAGCCTCCATCCTTCTTTTGATAGCAGGCGGTGTTTTTTATTACGCCAATTATTATAATAATAGCGATCCCATATCAATTGTCGATAATGCCGTCAAAAATCATGTTGTAGCAGTAAATGATAATCTGGTATTTAATGAAAAAACCTCGGTTGTGGGCAATGTAAATAAATATCTCGGAAATAATATAAATACCAAGCTTAGCAATTCATCTCCTTTGCTCAATGCAGAACGTGTCAGTATTGTAGGTGGTATACCGGTAAAATTCTGTGGAACAAGCAGCCCCTGTGTTATTTTCGACAAGGGGGGAAATAAACTTTCGCTTCAAATTATACGCAATAGCAGTTTTCCCATCAGAAATCTTGAAAGTGTCAAATTGGGTACCAAAGAATTTTATATAGGAAACCGTCGTGGATTTAACTCCGTAATATGGGAAGAAGAAGGTTCTACCTATTGTCTCACCTCAGACATCAATAAAAACGAAATACTGCGATTTGCCGCTACGCTCACCTCCCGATGACTCCTATTTATGCAATAAACGATGATAACTATATGTTTATGTAACGCCTGTCAGTTAATACGATTCATCCCTTCCGACCATTTGCGAAGTTGTTTTTGAGAAATGAACATCTACGATGTTACACTTACCATATCAGAGAAACTTATCACATGGCCTTCCGACCCAAGCGTATCCATTCGAAAGACACGCTTGATTTCTCAGGGCAATTCCTGTAATGTATCCGAATTAAAATTCGGCTCACATTGCGGCACTCATATTGACGCCCCCTATCATTTTGAAGAAAATGGTATCAAAATCGATCAAATCCCTTTAGATTGCCTTATAGGAAGTGCAACGGTATTTGACATAAAAAATAAAGAAAAGATTGATTTAGAGGATATAAAAACATTACAATTTAGAAATAAGAAAAGAGTTATTTTTAAGACTATTAACTCTACTTATTGGAAACTTTCAGAATTTAAAAAAGACTTTGTTTATATTACAAAAGATGCTGCCCAACATATAGTAGACAGCGGTGTAGAAGTTGTAGGAATAGATTATCTTTCTATTGAAAAATTTGGAAACAAACCCGCTGACACCCATCACATATTTTTGAGAAATGGTGTTGTCCTTATCGAAGGGCTTGATTTGAGCAATGTAGAAGCTGGAGACTACGAGCTAATTGCATTGCCGCTAAAAATAAAGGATTGTGACGGAAGCCCGGCGCGGGTAATTTTAAGAAGTATACTATAAGATATTAAAAAAAGCGGAAAGATAGGAGGTACGTAGCCATTGATTGAAATAAGGGTTCATGGACGCGGGGGGCAAGGCTCTGTAACAGCAGCAGAATTGTTAGGTTTCGCAGCCCATAGCGATGGGAAATATGCCCAGGCATTTCCATCGTTCGGGTCTGAAAGAATGGGCGCACCTGTTCAGGCATTTGTAAGGATCAGTGATAAACCTATCCGTATCAGAAGCCAGGTATATAAACCAAATTACGTTATTGTACAAGACCCTACTTTATTGGAAGTAATTAATGTATTGGACGGGTTACATGAAGACGGATTATTGCTAATTAACTCCAAGAAAAACGCTGCAGAGCTAGGTATTAATACAAAGGTTAGAGTAAAAACTATCCCTGCTATGGAAATCGCCATGGAAGTGATTGGACGACCCATTATGAACACCACACTGCTCGGTGCGTTTGCTGCAGCCACAGGGGAAATCAGTCTGGAAGGTATCAAAAAGGCAATTCAGCATAAGTTTCCAGGTTCGGTTGGAGAAAAGAATATTGCAGCCGTTTTGAGGGCCTTTGATTTTATCAAAAAGGAGTCGTTATGAGATTGGATTTGGGCGCTATTGCTAAGGCCGGTACAAGTAAGGCAAATCAAACAGGGAGTTGGAGGAATTATAAACCTATATTTCACCAGGTGAAATGTATTGGCTGTGGCCTTTGTAAAATCTATTGTCCCGAAGGTTGTGTTACCATGATAGAAAAAAAGAAATACACGGTCGACTATACCTATTGTAAAGGCTGTGGAATTTGTGCCGAGGAATGCTCTTCAAGTGACATCGAAATGATAGTGGAGGAGAAGTAATGAGTACGACATTTATAGAGGGCTCAATCGCAGTAGCCAAGACCGTGGGTGTCTGCAGGCCACACGTGATTTCGGCATACCCTATAACACCACAGACCCATATTATAGAACATCTTTCAGAATTGGTGGCTAACGGAGAGATCAAATCAGAATATGTCAATGTAGAAAGCGAGCATTCCGCTGCATCCGTAGTTCTGGGTGCGAGTGCGACAGGTGCAAGGACATATACCGCCACCACCTCTCAGGGATTTTTGCTTATGATCGAGGTGCTTTTCAATATCGCCGGTATGCGGCTTCCCGTGGTCATGACCTGCGTCAACCGCGCTGTATCCGCCCCAATTAATATCTGGAATGACCAACAAGATTCTATGACAGCACGTGATAGTGGATGGATACAACTTTATGCCGAAGATAACCAGGAAGCAAGCGATATGCATTTGCAGGCATTCAAAATTGCTGAGAATAAAGACATCCTGCTCCCTGTCATGGTATGCATGGATGGATTTGTTCTCACCCATTCATTTGATCCCATAGAGCTTATTTCTCAGGCGCAGGCAGACAAATTTCTGCCACCGTTTAAACCACAATATTATCTAACACCGAAGAATCCACTCTCCATGGGTACGATGGTTGGCCCGGAGGCATACATGGAAACGCGCTATTTTATTGAGAAAACAATGCGTGCTTCTTTGCAGGTTATTAGCGATGTAGCGACCGATTTCCATAATCAATTCGGCAGATTTCAGGGTGGTCTTATCGATACCTATAAAGTTGAAGATGCTACCCTCGTACTGGTAGCAATGGGTTCGATTATCGGCACAATAAAAGATATTGTAGATGAACTCCGGGCAAAGGAACAAAAAGTCGGCGTCCTCAAGGTACGCTCATACCGGCCTTTCCCAAAGGATGAAATTTATAAGGCGTTAAATCACGTAAAAGAAATTGCTGTAGTGGAAAAGGCCGTTTCTCTTGGCTATGGCGGTATTTTAGTAAATGAAATAAAGAGCGTATTCTACGGTAAACCCAAAACCCCAAAGATCAATGGATTCATTCTGGGGCTGGGCGGACGGGACATCACCGTAGACACAATACATCAGGTCATTAAAGAAACAGCAAAGGCAGCATCTGAAGAAAAATTTGTTGGACTCAACGAAGCGTTAATTGGAGGTAAATAATTTTATGACAACAACACTCACTGCCCCGAAGGAACAATCATGCACACTTTTAGCACCAGGGCACACTGCCTGCACCGGTTGCGGTGAGGCGCTTGCCGCAAAACTTGTGCTGGGCGCAGCAGGTACCAATATAATCGTAACCGACGCTACAGGATGTCTGGAAGTATTCACTACAAAATTTCCGCAATCATCATGGGAAGTCCCTTTCATCCATTCACTATTCGAAAATTCAGCCGCCGTAGCCTCAGGTGTAGAAGTTGCCTTAAAGGCGCTGGGCAGACAAAATGAAGCAAAGGTTATTGCACAGGGTGGTGACGGCGGAACGGCAGATATCGGTTTACAGGCACTCAGTGGTATGCTGGAAAGGGGACACGATATCCTTTATGTTTGTTACGACAATGAAGCATATATGAATACCGGTGTTCAGCGCAGCGGCTTGACGCCCTTTGACTGCATGACGACAACCAGCCCTTGCGGAGAATTTTCGTGGGGAAATAAACATAACAAAAAAGACATGCCCTCCATTGCCGCCGCTCACGGTATTCCTTATGTCGCAACGGCCTCTGTAGCATTCCCAAAAGATATCGAAAACAAGGTAAAAAAGGCCCTTTCTATAACCGGCCCGAAATACATGCAAATCCACTCCCCATGCCCTCTTGGGTGGAGGTCAAAGCCACAGCTTACCATTCAAGTCGCTAGATTAGCGGTACAGACAGGACTCTATCCAATCTTTGAAATAGAGAATGGCAAGGTCACGAAAGTCAGAAAAGTAACCACCCCAAAAACTCCCGTGGAAGAATACCTGAAGATCCAGGGACGTTTCGCCCACCTCTTCAAGTCACCAAAGGGAAAAGAAGAAATACAAAAGATACAGGAGATAGCAGACCGAAATATTGAGAAGTACGGGCTGGCATAGAAGCTGATGTTTTAGCTCACCGCAAAGACGCAAAGAACGCAGAGATATAAAAAACCAAAGCCTGTCCTCAACTTGGCGGGGAAAGTGACAATGGTTGTCTGATCCATAACTTTATTAATGATTTCCTTTAAATCTTTCTTTGCCTTTTTTATATCGTTATGGTAAAGTATTTATCCAAGCGTGGCAAGTCACTGATTCAACAAGAATTCTCTACACACTCTACACACCAATAAGCAGGATAGAGCAAACCATGAAACAATTAACACGCATTACCTTTGATCCAGAAGTTATGGGCGGAAAACCATGTATTCGCGGTTTACGAGTCACGGTGGGGACTGTTGTAGGGCTATTAGCATCTGGTCATTCCATAGCAGACATCCTGAATGCATATCCATATTTAGAAGAAGAAGACATACACCAGGCGCTGGCTTATGCTGCATGGCGAGTTGAAGAACTAGAACTACCATTAAACAGATCATGAGCCTAAAGTTACTCATTGATATGAATTTATCGCCTCAATGGGTATCAGTATTTGAACGTAGTGGATGGGAAGCCAAACATTGGTCAAAAGTTGGCGATCCGCATACAACAGACAGAGCTATTATGGATTGGGCAAAGAAAAATCACTATGTTGTATTTACTCACGACCTGGATTTTGGAACAATATTGGCCGTCACTCATGCCGATGGACCAAGTGTTATCCAGATTCGCACTCAGGACGTATTGCCAAATCATTTGGAAACCGTAGTAATTACGGCTTTGAGACAATATGAAACCCTACTTAAAGCAGGCGCGCTGATAGTTATAGATGAGAGTGTGTCTAGAGCGCGTATTTTACCCCTGAACCGCTAACGCTTCTTTCTTTGCAAAGACGCAGAGAACGCAAAGTTTAAGACCGAAGTTATCAATTTTAAACGATAAGAGGCAGTAGTATCGTAGAATTTCTTTATTCTCCGTCTTCTCCTTTTCCCCGCCAACTGATATGGCATGATATCGCATGTTGACGTTTATAGAATAAAGATAAAAATGAATGTTAGACCTCCGGTAAAAATTGAATGTTAGAGTATTATCAATCAGCGCTTATCTCTCTATTCGCAAGAGTTCAAGAGTTGAACTCCAATCCCACAGATCTGGCTTTGTGCCTAAATATTCAAGAAAAACTGATTCAAAGAATTACCTACGTTGAGCGAAGAATCAGAACTCTCAAAGATGAAATTGCAAAGAGTAAGAAGCGACTTAAAACCACGCAGCCTGTTCGATTAAGCAAAATAGAATCAACGGAGACAAAAGAAGCCATTCAGTACAAGCACCACCTTCTTAATGAGTATCGGTTACTATTATCAATCCTCAACGCGGTTGGTGATGCTATCGTATTTACGTACATAGATAAATGGGGTATCAAACCAATGGCTTTCAAAGAACCAGCGGGATTCATATCTGGAAAGAAGGGGACCCGGCTTGAACGGCGAATATTTAGAGGAGCTTTTGGTTTAGGTCAAATTGCAATATTGAACGATCTGACAACCTGTCTGCGTTACGGGGATATAACTGTGCCGAGATTCGGCAAGGCTCTAATAATTGAGGTGAAGTCAAGCAAGAAACGCAATACCAACGACCGTACAGAAAGGCAAGAAATTGGGATGAACAAGATAGGCAATTATCTGGCTACTGACCGCACCGAGGGTCTATATGGCAAAGAAGGGGCATTCGTTCGCATTTCTTAACAACGGGAAGAAAGGCATCACAGAGACAGATTAAATGTCATCCTGGCGGAAGCTCTAAAAAATGGATTTAGCTATGAAGAAGTCGAAGAGGGTCTACATTACTATGCGGCTACACGATTCGATGAGCTCTCGCTTAATGAGGTTGTTAAAAGATGCGATGGAAAGCCATTATTTCAATATGTCGATTTCATTGATAATACAGGCTATTTCCCATTGACACTATCAATACGCGATCCGGCAGCACTCTATAA
>JAUSDH010000077.1 GCA_030650655.1 Candidatus Brocadiaceae bacterium | reverse complement strand
ATACGCCGGCTAGACGGGGACTCAATTCTATTACCTTGTTGTAATCCTCCAGGGACTTTTGCATGTCACCCTTCCCGCGGTGTGCTTTGGCCCTGATATAATAGGCAAAGGCATTATTTGGTGAGAGTTCTATGAAGGTTGTTACATCTTTTATGGCGTCGTCAAACTGTTGTGCATCGGCATGAAGAATACCCCTTTTCATATAGATTTCCGTATTGTTGGGATCAAGTTCCAGCGTCTTGTTGAAGTCTCCCAATGCTTTTTCTTGTTCACCAGATTCGGCATACGTTAGACCTCGACTGGCGTAAGCAGCTGCAAATTTGGGGTCTAAAGCAATGGCCTTGCTCAGGTCTTCAATGGTCAAATCCGACCTGCCGACCATTTTAAAGGCAATACCCCGGTTATAATAGGATAAGATCGAACTGGGATCTAATGACAATGCCTTGCTGTAATCCATGATGGCCTTATCAATAACCTCTATGGTAGCGTAAAGAGAGCCACGATTATAGTAGACTGGTGCATAATCGGGATTCAGTTCAATAGCCTTGTTGTAATCTTTTATAGCCCTATCAGTGTCCTTTATCTTCTCATAAATCACACCCCGGTTACAAAAGGCTACTGCATTGTTCTTGTGCAATTCGATGGCGTGATTTACGTCTTTTAATGCGGCTTCTATACTACCTTTTTCTTTTTGAATTATTGAGCGGTTCAGGTAAATATCAGCAATCACTTCGTCAACAGTAAGATTTTTGAGGTAATATCCGTTCCTGACGCTTGCCTGTGAAATACGCTTTCCGTGCATATTGATATAATAACTATCAGGAGTAAACATACCTTCATAACCCGTTTCTATATTTCTCCGAAAATCTCCGTCATCGTAACGCACAAATATGTGTTCCGGCACGCTTACCCCGTATATAGGCAAATGTAAGCCTTCTGCTATACAGAGATAGAGAATTGACAAACCCACACAGTTGCCGATTTTCGAATCCAAAACCTTATTTAAGGATATATATTCAAGATTACCCGTTTGAACGTACTTAAATTGGAGTTCGTTAAAAAGAACATTGTTCATGGTCTTGAGAATCTGCTCAGGCTCTGTTTCGTCACGGAGGCTCCTTTTGATATTTTCAATGATATTTTCAATCTTTTTGAGATAGTATTCACTATCGATTTCCGGATAGGATTCTTTTGCGATTTTAAGAGTAGTTCTTGCCAGACTTGTATCTGTTGTGTTAATTTCCCAAACGGGATTTGGTTTTATATCGTCCGCAAACAGATTTAACGAGACGACCTTCAGGCTTGTGAAAAGACATTCGAAACCACAGATTGCGCAGATTACACAGATAAAAAATACAAAAATAGATTTCTCAGATTTTCTACTTGTCTGCGTGATCTCTGAAATCTGTGGTTGTCTCTTAAATTTATTAATATGCATGCTTGTTGATGAGTCCATTCCATACGGTAAGCCAGATTATCTTCAGATCAAAATTGAGTGACCAGTTTTCAATGTAATACAGGTCGTATTCAATGCGCTTCTCCAATGACGTATTTCCACGCCAGCCGCTGACTTGCGCCCAGCCGGTAATCCCAGCCTTCATCTTGTGTCTTAACATGTATTTTGGGATAGTGCTCCTAAAATTTTCAATAAAGACAGGCCGTTCGGGACGCGGCCCCACGATACTCATATCTCCCTTTAATACATTAAAAAACTGCGGAAGCTCATCCAGGCTTGTCCTTCTCAGTAATTTACCAATTTTAGTGCGTCTCGGATCGTCCTTCTTTGCCCAAACAGGGCCTGTTTCTTGTTCTGCATTGGTAAACATCGTTCGGAATTTAAGCATATTGAATGTCTTACCGTCCAATCCCATCCTTTCCTGCTTAAGCAAGAGAGTACCTCTGGAAGTCAGTTTAATCAATATTGCAATAATCAGCATAACGGGAGACGTAAAAATTATTACGAGAGAAGAAAAAACGATGTCCAAAACCCTTTTTACAATAATATTCCATCCATAAAGAGGTGTATCGCGAAGGCTGATGAGCGGCATTCCTTCGAACTCACTCACACTACCACGCAGGGTAACAAACTCAAAGAGGTCGGGTAAGACCATAATACTGACCGTCTCATCCCCAATCCATTCCAAAACTTCCTTTAACTGATTGTGAGCATGGAAAGGCAAGGCGACCAGGATAATATCAATACCACGTTTGGTAATTAACTCACGAACATCCGAATACTTTCCGATGACCTTTGTCCCGTGTATTTCTGTTCCAACGCTATTCGGATCACTCGTTAAGAAACCGGCTATCTGAATCCCGAGTTCTGGATGTTTTCGTAACTTGGTTACAAGGTCTTGACCCGTCTTTTCTGCGCCTACGATTAAAGCATATCTCTGGTTGTATCCCTTCTGCCTTAAGAAACGGAGAAATTCTCGAAACACTATTCGCGTTAAGCTGAGAAATACGATATTAATAAGCCAGAAATAAAAGAACGTTAATCTGGAAAATTCATACTGACGGAAGAGGAAGGTAAGCGAAACAAAGATCATGATGGCAAAGGTTGATGCCTTACCAATATCTACAACCTCAGACATTCTCGTTGAAACTCTCCGGGGACGGTACAGACCAAATACCCTAAAAACAATACTCCAGAGAGGAATCATGAAAATCAAGAGGGTGAGATAAATCTTAAAAGGAGGAATTCCTTTATAGACAGGTATAATGCCGGAATAAAAGCGCAGATAGTAGGAAAGCACCCAGGAAACAGACAGGGTAACCCAATCCATGAGGAGCAATATTGATTCGAAAAATTTGCTGTGCTTTTTCAACATAATAAGTTTCCTAGAAAGATATTTGTATCTTTTCGATAAATTTCCCTGAGCTTCATAGCATCATCCAGTACAATTCGTACCTTTCTTATATCCAGTTCGTAGGAATAGGCATGTCTAAACAGGTGCCTAAAGGATCGTAAGTTATCTAATAGCGCATAGCTTTCTTGAGACACCAAGGAAGGTCTGATTCCTTCTATCGATATAGCCATACGTTTCAACAATTCCATGTGATATGAAGCTTTATCCTGAATATTGTTCTCGAAGGTATTTGCTATTATTTTGAAAAGGTCTTCAAAAGCACAATAAAGATTGTGTAGTTGATACGCAATACTTTCTATTCCTGTAAGTCTATTTTCTTCCTGTCTTCGTTCATCCAGTTTTGCATAGATGGTTTCTATTTCTCTTATTTGAGCATCTATATCAGCTTTCAATACTGTTAATTTTCCTTTATCCATTTTATCCCATCCTTCTTTATTTTTCCTGCCAGTCTGTGTCCTTCTAATTGTACCACATCTACATCTCTACTAATTTCACTTGAAATGAAAGACATTGCTTTAAAAAAATACTCATCTTTTAGCCCAATAAAGCCGATATCAACATCAGAGTCTTTTGGAAACCTATAAGGCTTTATTATCGAACCAAATAAATACGCCTCCTCAAAAGGAATTTCACAATGCAATTTATCAAGGGTGTTAAACAGTTTTTCTAATAACTGTAATCGTAATTCCTCTCGTTCTTTCTTTTCCTGTTCCAGTATCAAATCAAGAATGGCCGTAGAAAATCTATTCTTCATTTTTGCTTTCTTCGCTATGAATAATTGAGTCGATGTATTTTTTAAACTTTTCTTTAAATATCAGCTTATCAAAACCCTCGGCATGGCTTCTGATCGAAAGCGGATCAAATATATTTTTGTTATGTTCGAAGAACCTTACAGCCTCTATCAATGATTCCGTTGTTTGTTCTGTAAAAAACACCCCTGTTGGTGTCTCTGGCTGTTTTTGTTTGATTCCCTGTGTAGATTCGGAGTAAGGGTATATTCCACGTACGGTTTCCAGCACGCCTCCCTTAGCAAAGGCAATCACAGGTTTTCCGCATGCCTGCGCTTCTAAGGGAACAATCCCAAAATCTTCTTCTCCGGGGAAAATCAGCGCCTTGCATCCCCTGTAATATTCTCGAAGGGTTTCACTGGATTGCCAACCGATACATTTCACATGCCTTTTTGACATCTTCCTGATTAGCTCCTCTTCCTGCCCCCCTCCAATAATAACCAATGGTAAACCCGACTTTTCAAATGCGTCCACAGCAATATCAATCCTCTTGTACGGAGCAAAGGCCGATACAATCAGATAGTAATCTCCTTCACGGTGAGTATTCGTGGGCGTATAAAGAGAGCAATCCACCGGCGGATGAATGACCTCTGCAGTTCTCTTATAATATTTTTTTACCCGATTTGCAACATTGTAGGAATTTGCCACAAAGTGATCTACCCGGTTACTGGACGTAACATCCCACATTCTTAAGTAATGGGCAATAGGGGGCATCAAGAACCTGGAAACGAGTCCCTTTTTCCCATTGCCAAAATAGGTGTTATAATGTTCCCATACATAGCGCATCGGGGTATGACAATAACATATATGGATTGTAGCAGGAGAGGTCAGCACTCCTTTTGCAACACAATGACTGCTTGACACAACAACGTCATAGCCCCTCAAATCGAAGCTTTCTATTGCAAGTGGAAATAACGGTAGAAAAGACCGGTAGCGTTTCCTGGCAAGCGGTATTTTTTGAAGAAAGGAGGTTTGTATCTTTCTATCCTCTATTATCTTTGAAACAGAGCCAGGAATGTGGATGAGCGTAAAGATATCTGCCTCTGGGAAGAGTTCGCAAAAAATCTCCAAGACCTTCTCCCCTCCTCGCATACCGGTAAGCCAATCGTGAATAATAGCAATTTTTTTCATAGGTTAAAAAAGATATTTTTTTTCTGTGTAATCGGCGAAATCTGTGGTTTCAATTGTTTTTATCGTCTGAGGTTTTCAGCTCGCTCGTTATTGTTTAAGATGGTTAATTACCTCCCGGATTCTTTCCCTTACCTTCTTGTAATCAATCAGTTCCCATGATTCTAATATCGGAAGGTACTTTGTATCGTCCGTTGCTTCTACCTTATCAAGGAGCATCAATATGAGTTCCCTGTTTTTATCCTTCAGGTAGTTCATATTGAAAAGGCTGCAACTACTTTCTAACATGGAATTTAGCCATTTTCGTGTCTTTCGTGGGCAAATTGAAATCTAATTATACAGTGCGTCAACCAGTTGTAGCATCTTGTGCATACGTTTCTCGTATGTATGTTCCTTCGCCACTGAAATACGTTCTTCCAACGATGCTGTATTGCCCTTCAGGGCTTCTTCAATACCCTGAATAAAATCCTGGGGCGACCGGGCGATACATACCACGTTCCGATATTCGCGCAATGCCGGCAAATCAACGCTAACTACAGGTTTTCCTGCCGCCAGATACTCAAAAAACTTCATGGGGAACATGGATTCCGTGTATTCATTCAACATATTGGGCAATATAGCAACGTCAAACCCCTTAAGGTAACAGGGCAATTCGGCGTAAGGACGTGGACCCATGAGATGAATATTGGGGACATCCTGAAATACCCCGGTTTTCGTCCATGGGTCGCCTTCTCCTACCTTCCCAATCAGCACAATAGACCAGCCGGGCTTCGCCCTGGCCATATACCGTAACAGATCGAAATCTACCTTGTAATCGCTGATAGCCCCTATAAAACCTATGCGGGGAGGAGGCACTTTCAAAAGATCGTTTGGAATAACCGTTTCTTGTTCTCGAGCCCTGGAAAAATGCCTGAAATCAGCAACGTTTGGGAAATAGAAGGTATTGGAATTCCACACACCTCTCGTTTCCGCTAATTTTGGAGCCGTAGCAAAAATAAGGTGCGCCCTCTTAACCAGCTCTTTTTCAGCCTGTTCAAAGATATTTACCGGCATACCGGGTTGGGCTTTAATATCGTCAACACAGTGGTAAATAATTTTCTCAAAGCCTTTCATATTCAATAAGTGAATCGTTAACGGATTATACGTCCATAAGATTTCTTGCTTAATCCCTGTTTTTTTGACATAGAACTTCAGCATTGCAGACAGCAGGAATCTGTTGAGTCTCCGAATGAGGCCATATTTCTGGAGAGGAATTACAAAAGGCGACCATACCCAGATATTTTCCCGTACCTTGCGCGGTCCCGCAGCCGATTTCTGCAGGCGCTTAAGGATTCGTTTGGTATCCTGAGCGCTTGCACTCGGACGTCGCAAACCCAAGGACTCAATATAAAAAACCCGGTACCCGGATGCGGCGAGATGTACCGCAACGTGCTGTTTATTAGTCCAGAAAGGATTGTCCCAGTCTGCTGTAGAAAGCATAACCACATCATGGGGTCTGGTGGTCATTCAGTGTTTTTTCCTCGTGAACAAATATTTCTCTATTAATCCAGTCAGCTACAGGTATTTAGTGGTGAAATACCAAAATACTGTAATACCCTGTTGTGAATAACATCTGCCCGCTTTGTCCAGGAATTCTCCAGAGCGGCATGTATCCTCTTGTTTCTCATCTCAGGATCATTTTCATCTATGGCTTTTTTTAAACATTCAACAAATTGGAATTTATCCGAGGCGACATAAATCAGGTCAGTAAAACGGTCGGCAGGCGAAAGCGGCAGTGTTACTATGGGCTTACCTGATAACAGATATTGATAAATCTTCATAGACTCGTTACCACGGGTACTGTCGTCGTCTTTTTTAAAACTTATCAGGACGTCAAAGCTCGATAAATATCCGGGAATTTCAGTAAATCTGCGTTCGCCAAGGTACTGGCAATTTTTATACTGGTTAATTATTTTCCTAAAAATCTTTGTCGTCTCTCTGTCAATACGGCCGATAAGAACAAAATCAACCTGGGGACAACTGATTATACCATATTCCAGCAAATCCAGATCTACCAGTTGGTTGATATTACCCACGTATCCGGCAGTCTTACGCCCCCGATTTTCGTAATATTTTTTAGAAAAATCTCCTGCATATTCGCGAGAATCCACTCCATTGGGTAAATACTCGACCTCCTGCCCGGCGTAATCCCTGTATTCCCCCAATGCAGGAGAAGTTGAAAATACCCATTTGCATTTTGGAAGAATCGTTTTGCACGCTTCTATGTATTTGTTTCTCAGCATCCTATTTCTTGTTCTTGCGATTACATCATCAACCAGATCAGCGACAAGAATATCGTGTTTAAGGGTACTAATTACTTCCGATTGATAGATTGATGGTGGATACGCAACAAGAACAATATTTTTTTTTGATCGAATAAATATTCTATTAATAATCTTTCCCTGCAGTTTTATTAAAAAGTTACTCATTTTTTTTAGCGCAACCCTATCCCAGGTATAAAGTACGAATATACTGTGCACGAAAACCTTTTTCTCTCCCTCAACCAGCACGGGCTTACGGAAAAAAGCTTTTTTAAAATGAAGCCTGTATATTCGCCTCACACTATCGTCTCTTGCCTGCCACCACCTTACAACAAGACCTATAATTCCTTTTGGTGTGAGAGGCTCTATATGAAGCACGCTTTCAACAGAATCCCTGCGGGAAAGTTCCAGTAACAGCGCCTCATTCCTGCGCTTAAACAATCCCCAGTCATTCTGTCGCCATAAGAATATATAGTTTATTTTCTCGCCTTGTTTTGCCATGCTTTTCCTCACAAGAGACATTATTGTCTCATTGAATTTATCCTATAGTAGGGGCGAAGCATTTGAATAGTATAAATAAGGTGGCATCCATAGTTAATTTTATCAAATGCTTCGCCCCTACACTAAATTATTACAAGTATTTAAATATCCTCATCATCAAGCAAATCTTCACCCTCATCTTCCTTGTCTCTTTTATACTTACTGCCATTCAGGGTTTGATTTGAAATATGAGAGATTATGTGCCGGTGTTCCTCAAACCATTTGACAGGTCCCAATCCTGTAATACTATCACCTGAAAGTATGGCAATTACGTCCTCTCCGTACCTTCCAAGCGCATGTGTATCCTGATAAAAAACGATTACCAGGATTCTATCGGAAAGACGATTCATGAAAAATTGTAACGTTCTGTCCGAAAGGTGCCGCAACGCATTCTCTTCAAGCATTACCCAATAATTTTGGGAATGAATTGCGCCAAACAAAGCTAACGCCACTTTCAGATCGGTATCTGCTTGGTCCCACTTTTCACGCGGAATAGGTTTTTCCAGGTCGCAGGGAAGTTGTTTTTCAAACTTGTTCCATAATTCTGCTTCTTCAAGATCTTTTTGCAAATGCTGCAGGGAATAACTGGCGGGAAGACATAAAAAACCTCTTAATGAACTATACGTATTTCCATAATCCAACGCCATGAACCATACCGATTCCAGTGCATTCCTTGATTCCCGTCCCGAATGTCCAAGCAGACAGTTGAACATAAATTCCAGTGAATAACGGTTCAGCTTAACTGCGCTGACTAATCCTAGTTTGCTTCCCTTAGATAACTGCCAGGTTTTTAAGGAATTTCCCGTAGAATTGGCAGCCTGTATCGTATAGCTTACAGTACCTAATGTGCGGTTTTCCCGTGATGTTTCTGTGTTCTTCAGGAATAGAAAATATCTTTTTATCTGTGGATAAAATCTGTTGATATTCGTAATTTGTCGGCTTAACTGTCTTAAATTAACCAATACATATCGCAATGCAATCAGATAAATAACCAGGTTGCTCCAGTTGTCTGCCTTGAAAATAATGCGGGTTCCCATAATTAAGAGGAGCATGAAAATAGCAATTGCAAATAATATATTGCTAACGAAGTGGCTGGTTTCTAAGACTTTTAAACGCCCTACGTAAGCATCCATGTACCGCTTGATTTTGTCTGAAGAAAAAAGCTCATTTTCAAACCATGCTTCATTTTCAGGCAAAGGATTAGATAGATTCTTCTGTCGTTGAATAATTTGATTATATTCGATTCCATAATCTCTTACATAATTCTCCATGCGGGTAGAGTTTCTTACGCCAACAATATTTATTTTGTACTGAAAAAACGAAGCTATTCCAAAAAAAACAAGCATTAAGCATGTTAAGAAAATATTGGTATAAAACAAAGTACCGATGGATACCAATAAGATTATTGTGGGAACAACAATGGCTAAAATTATTCCCAGTACCCTGCTATTGTTTCGTGAGTCTATACGTACAAGCCTGGAAATAGTTCTATCATTATTAAAGCTTTGCTCAGGAGGCATCCACACTTTAATACTGGAACCAAATAAAGAAAAAATCCTTTTTGCGCAAAACTCTTCATATTTCCGCATCAATGCGATGGTCTTTGTTTTTGAAAAGTAGATTAACCATGCGGACAGCAAAAGCAAGGGCAAGACGCCCATTCCTAAAAGGAAAAGGAGCGCCATCGAAGTCCGCGCCTGGAATTCGAGTCCAAAAAATTTAATAATTCCGCCTTTTTCCAGTGTATGTGCGTAATAGAGAGCGAGACCAATAGTCAATAGTTGAAAAGAAGTACCCAGAAAGCCTGTTAAAAGAATAAAGAACGACTCCTTCTTAAATCTCCAGACCGAATCGGCAGCTATCAACTTAAGAGTAGCACCATATTGACGAATCGTTTCTGAAAATTTACTCAAATCGTTTCCTTCTTTCTGCTGTAATAACGATATCTGTTTTTTTGTAAACAGCATTTCATGAGATTATTGGGTACATTCCTTATAATCAAACACCTTCATGCGTGAACTGCAAATTTGCTCGATGTGCGTCAAATTCTCAACACCAAAAAAAGCTTCCCATGAAATGCTGCGGTCGCCGGCCGGTTGATATTGCACGTCCAGTTTATCTCTTATATTTGCCTTCTCTGGAATATGCAGTTGCTTGGCAATCTTTGCTATGAGGCCGTATTTATCAGCTAAAAAATCCTCGTATTTTACCAACATCATCCGGTCTCGATAAAGCAAGTAATTATCAACTGCCTTGTTCCATTTATGCGCCAGCGCGCCAATGTAATTCTCGGCCTTATCTCCTCCCCATATACATGCATCCAGCGTCATCTTGAACCTGTTTAAAGGTACGGTGGTGAAAACCTGTTCATTGACTTCCGCAAGATTTCCGGGGATTTTCATTCGATTTAATAAGCTCCGAATATTATCGCGGGGGTCCCGCACGATAAATACATATCTGGCTTTGGGAAACGCTATCAATACACGGTCAGCAAAGAAGGTCATGTTGGGTTCTTTGATAAGATCTGTTGAAAAGTAAAACCGATGACGTCTGACCATATCCTGGAAATCAATCTGTCCCTTCATTATCTTAAATACAACAGGCACCCACAGAGGAGGAATATCAATTGTCCTGGACAATCCCCCGTAATCAGCCAATAGATGGGCAATGGCAGAAGTGCCGGATTTCTGATTCCCCAACACAATAATGGGCTTCTCGTTAACCGTAGCGAATCGATTCTTGAAGTAATAGATTAGTTTCTTCTTATAATTTTTTATTTTTGCTGGTAACATACAGTTCTTGTAGGGGCAGAAAATCTTCTGCCCCTACTAAGATCAAAAGGTTCCGAGAAGCACTCGCTGATACAACTTTACCAGTTTATCATTTAGCTTATCGATATTATAGTATCTCTCAACGTATGCTCGTCCTTTTCTGCCCATCTCTGACCATATTTCCGGGTGTTTTATAAGAATCTCCAGTTTATCTGCCAAGGCTTCAACGTTTCTCTCGGGAACCAGGAATCCCGATTCTCCATCCCGAACTAATTCAGGTATTCCACTATGCTGAGTGCTAAGGACGGGCATTCCCTGAGCCAGCGCTTCCATTAATACTACAGGAATTCCTTCCTCATCGCCATCCCCGCTAACAACACTTGGGGCTATTAATACGTCCGTATGCTTCATTAATTCTATAATTTCTTCCTGATGTCTCCATCCTAAAAGCTTAACATTATTTCCGACATTTAATCCTTCAATCAAACCTTCCAGGGTGTTTTTTACCGGTCCATCACCAACTATGTTGTATTCAATATTTGAATACCTCTTAAGTAGATCAGCGACCGCCTGAACTGCGTATTGGACGCCTTTCTTTTCAATGAGTCGGGCAATTGTCAACAGCCGCACCGTACCATCTTTCCCCGGTTTACGGGCTAAATAACAGAATTTGCCCGTATCTATACCCACCCTGTGCACAACGATTTTTTGTTCACTGCAACCCAGTTCTATCAACCTGTTTTTCCATCGTTCACTAATGGGGAGAAACATATCGCCTTTCATGAAAAGACTGTTGTACACGGCATGCCCGTGTTTCCTCAGATATGATGATATGTCATAACCATGGAATACCGTGACCACTTTTCCTTCAAAAACGCCTATTTCTTTCAGCGTAACACCCAGAATGCCATTCGGACCAAAATGACAATGAATAATATCATACGGTTTTTTATCCAGAAAAGGAAACCCTATGCATAATATTTTTAGAATCGAACCCTTTCCGCGACCCCTCAACAGCCGTGTTTTCAACAGACACCTGGGTTTTTTATAAAAATATCTCAGTACAAGACCAGTGATTTTTATCTTGCGTTGTAACCCGCCTGCGGGTAACTTTCGAAAATAATACGTGTGCTGTAACAGGTTGTATTTTGTTACGTCCGGATGCATCCTGGGGTTATTATCGGACTGAACTGCATAAATATCTACCTTATGTCCCCGGTCTATTAATCCAGTTATCTGATTGAGAATGAACGTTTGCGATAAGGAAGGAAACCTGCTAACGATAAAAGCAATTTTCATAGTGAGTTCTGAAGTTAAACGTGAATTATTGATGTGTTCTTATCAATATATTCGAATAAATCTGATGGTGACGCTTTTAAGGGGATTTTTAATTGATATCGTGGGACATTGTTAAATATTTCCTGAAATCTTCTGATTGCCCTTTCTTTTATTTCCTCAATCTTAGGAAACGGGCTATCAGAACCTCCGCCATTACATAAGCATGAATATTTGAAAAAGGGGCTGATTTCCAGGGATAGTATTTCAGCAGCCATGTTACTGATTACATCATGTCCGATTCCATCGATTTCGAAATCATTCACATTCGTCCTTACCAAATTGATGACTTTGGCTACCTGTGCAGAACTGCTTACTTTCCCTGGTCCGAAAAATACCCTCGGATCTACTCGGCGTCTGACTGAAGCTTCCCCATATCGTAATTTTCTGTATGACCAATGGAGTCTGTCAAGAGCCCCCCTTCCCTTTATCAGGAGATTATACAACTCAAAATCATTTTTGATGTTATAGGGATATATCTGAATATACTTAGGATTGAAATATACTCGTCCATTACTATCAATGATACTTAAATCGTCGGCCAAATATTTCCAACCCTCTTTTTTAAGCATTTGCATCATAATGCTAGTCTTGCCAATTCCGCCTGCTGCCACAAATAATATTGCCTTTCCATCCTTTTCTAAACTGCTTGCATGAATAAAACTCGAACTATTGACCAATAATTTTAATTCCATAACGAAATCAAAAATGTTGTATACAAAATTCTTTGCAAGGGTTTCTTCGATAGTAAAGAAATTCCAATCTCTGAATCGCTCGCGGGTTCTAAAGCTGCGTTTCCTGGGAATGGCAGGATAAACATTTACTTCCAGTGGCTCTTTCTCGAAAATCCTTCCTTTTATCTCAAATTTCAAGGGAGTACTTTTTAAAGCGAAGTACCGTGCATTATAAAAAATATCGGATGCAACGGTAACATCTGGAGGAACCTCAAGTTTTTTCGTGTTTATCGTAAAACATACTTCAGAATCTTCTTTCGTTTCTGGAAAACCAGAAAGTTCTTTTGAAATATTGTTATAAACCTCTCCGCTTCCTGATAATTCTATTGTTATATTAGCTACTATGCACTTCATTGATTTTAAAAACGTTCTTCCCATGTGTTTAAAATAAGTATCTCATATCTTAAGTAACTTTTCTGCGTATTCAAGCCATCTACCTGCGTATCCATCAAATAGTTTATATAATTCTTTGATATCCTCATAGTACATCTTTGCTAAATAATTTGCTACGTCCGAGGGCACAGAGAGATTTACCCCGATATTTATTTTATCTCTTATCGTTTCGGGAACAATTTCCCGCGATGCATCTATTTCTAAAAACCTGCATAAACGAACTAAAAAATCTTCAGGGCATTCCGTTATCTCTTCAAAAAAGCCAATGAAAAATTGTTCCTTGTAATACGTTTGCCAGTTATAAAGTGTCCGTTTATAATCTCCACGCAAAATTTGCCTCTTGGAATTGATTGTTTTGAAAATAAATTCTCTTGAAATATTGTTCAGGTTAAGATTGTTTTCTTCTGCCAGCATTTTAACCTGCGACCATGCCCTATCTATGGGATTTCTCATAAGGAAAATAATCTTTGCATTAGGCATAAGCTCATGGATATAAGATACTTGATTTATGTCTAACGTTGCATAGGCTGGTGTAATATCCCCTGTTATTTTTTCTCTTCCTGGCTCAAAAATTGATGAATACCATTCTGTTGTGTGCGGTTTAAAAAAAAACTTTATATCCCACTTCAGTTTGGAAAAATTACAAGAAGATAAACAATGTTTCGCCTCACTCCTGAATTGTTCACGCCATCTTCTGGTGTAGAAACGCGGACGGAAAGGAGAGGGATGGTATAAATAGTAGTCAAAAAAGTGGATTTCCTTAACTGGTGTTAGCCAGATTTCAGGATGCTGTTTCAGATTTTCATAAAGCCATGTTGTTCCTGACTTTTGGGCCCCTATACACAAAAAATCTGGAAACATAACAATGCCCTAAAAAAAATTAAATTAAAATTGCAACCACAAATTTATTTCCACTATCGGCAGAATGCACTATTCACCGTGATGATTTTTATTTATCCCAGCCAAAATTAATGCCCAGGTATTCATAAAGTTTGTTATTATACGGCTCAAAATAATTGAGTAACCAGTTTCTTGTGGCAATATTCATTTTTGGATAGGAACCAACGTTTGCCTTTTTAAAATTCTCTGGTTCCCAGTTTGGTAACTTTAAGAATTGAAATACTCTCTGAAAGGTTGTCTGCGGTTCCCGAAAGAAATCTTCACTTTTTAAAATAATGATTTGGTTCTCATGAAAGTAGTTGTATACACGCTTTAGTTGATCTATATAAATTCCCCGCAAAAGATAAGAATAATGTACATACTTTGTGCTCTTGTAATTCTCGTCGTTCATAATTCTGTCAAATTCTCCGCGAAGTCTTTCTTCCTCCATTGTTATTGCATCTTCAAAAGATGCTGTTTCGCGCTTCCTTGTGACTTCGTGGTAATAATGTGAATATGCCCTGTCAACGGGGTTTCTTAGGAGGATGATTATTTTGACTGTTGGCAGCAGCTCTGAAATCCTCCTGGGTGCATGGGGATGAAAAATGTAACCTGGTGTTGCTTCGCCAGTGAGAAAATCGTTTTTACAGATATGGGTAATATAGTATTTATACAGAAAAGAAGGGAAATGTGTCTTATACCAGTCAACGCCTTTTTGAAAGTAATTATAACTATTATTAAAAAAATATATTTCTTTATCTACAGCGGGAAAAACAAATGGATGCCTGACTAAATTCCTGTAAAGTGAAGACGTGCCACACTTCTGAGATCCAATTATAAGAAAATCGGGTAATACTCTCAGATGGCGGGTTGCGCTTCTGAAAAAAAGGTCACCTTTCCTGATGGACTTTTTTGCAATCTCTTTCATAGTCATGAATTTTTCCTCTTGAGACTACGTTGTTTTTTCTGCTTCACGAAATGCCGCCATGCCACCGTTCATTTTAAAGACCTTCCTGAAGCCTGCCTTGAGCAAAATGGCGGCTACAGTGTGGGCGCGACCGCCACTACGGCATACGGTGATAATTTCCTTTTCTTTATACTTTTCTAACTCATGCAACCTTTGCGTTACCTGTCCAACAGGGATATTTATAACATCCTGAATAGCACCCAGCTCTCCCCCCAGTTCGGCAGGCTCTCTGACATCCAGGATCATCGTTCCCTCTAACTGGTTGTCTTTGATACGTCGTCTAACCTCTGTTACAGGAATGACAGGCACTTGCAGTTCATTGACCCCAGGTGACATGGTTCCCTTTATTTCACAGGCTGGTGCATCTACGGGAATCCACGCAGCCTTGGGATCTCGTGTACATTCATAATTAGCCTTCAGGACATCTTTCATCCAATCGGCGGCCCCTAGTTGCATATCGGTGAGCCATTTAACATACGCTTCTTTCGTACGTGGTTGTAGATTCGGATTGCGTTTCTTTTGTTCACCCAAACGGGAAGGCTCGCGCCCGCGATATTCGTGGGCAGGATATACAATCAAATGATCAGGTAATTTCATTATCTTTTGCAAGGATTCCCAGTGTTCTCCTGGGTTTCCACCCGGCAAATCCGTGCGACCTGCTCCACCGTCATCCAAAAACAATGTATCCCCTGTTAAAATACGATCTGGAAATATCAGACACATGCTATCCTTGGTATGGCCCGGTGTATGCATGACCTTGACAGGCATATCGCTCAGATGACAGTCGAATCCATCTGGGACGCGAAAGGCCACACAGCGGACAGGTGATTCTTGATGCATTACGTATACAGCGCCCGTCAGGTCGGACAGTGCACCAGCCCCAGAAATGTGGTCTGCGTGGGTGTGAGTATCCAGCACATGAGTCAGTTTCAGGCCCTCATTCTTAATGAGTGACACATATTCATTCACATGCTCCAGTAGGGGGTCGACCACAATCACCTCTTTTGCGTTTTCTGAACCAATAAGGTAGGTTTTACAGGAAGCCTTGTTTAATTGTTTGAATATCATTTCAGACTCCTTTGAAGTACGGATTTTATCATGATGAAGTTTTCTTCTAGCCTCCAACCCATCCTTTAGAGTTGCAGGTTTTACATGGGGTACAGCCACTGCATTGAGCCCCGGTGCAAACTTTTTTACCACGGTGAACCTGTCCCAGTCCTTTGCATGTTTCACATCGTTTGGCAGAATCAGAAATTTGTCCCGACCCACCACACCCATTACATTTTATACAATAATTGCAACTCTTGCCATTGCATGGTATCTTGTTATCAGTATGCCATATTCCACTTCCACAACATTTAAAACATCTCTGACTTGCTTCTGCAAAGGAGATGCAAAACATTCCGGTAAACAGGCACCACGTAACTATGGAAACTAGTATTTTTAGTTTAAGCCTTTTATTTCTCATCTATTCTCTCCATCATAAGAAATTTATACTCCTAATTGTAATTACTCACAGATGCTTGTCAATGCTTTATTTTGTCACAAGTCCAGCGATTTTATAAACAGGTGGAAACACCCGCTCTGCCCTTTATGAGATGTTAGTAATTCGTAGTTGACCTTGTTACCGATATTGTGCTTTATTCTTGACATAAAATTTCTATAATATTAGTATAATAAACTTCGGAATATCCAATAGTTACAACTAAATTTATTGTATAGGAATTTTCATTTTATTTATGCGGGTTTTGGGATGGCGCTGGCGGGGGCTGTCCAAAAAGTCTTATAAACGTACCATAATGTAGGGGCTGAAAATCTTCAGCCCCTACCTGTCGTATGGTTTAAGGACTTTTTAGACAGCCCCTGTATCCGTTTATTGCTTTTGTTTTGGTCAACCGAGACGGTTGACCTACCAATTTCTTCTAATTTAATAATATAAATTTATGATGCAAAAGAGAAATAATATTCTCGTTATCGATGATGATAAACTCATGAGAGTATCATTGAAAAGTCTATTGGAAGAAAATGGATACCTGGTTTATGCCGTGTCCAACGGAGAGGAAGCCGTTCAAACTCTGGACAAAAACAGTGTCGATTTAATTCTGTTCGATCTGAGACTGTACGATGACAGAGAGCTTTCGTTAGTAAACAAAATTAAAGAAGCATCGCCGAATACCCTTGTACTCATCATGATTGACCAA
>JAUSDH010000068.1 GCA_030650655.1 Candidatus Brocadiaceae bacterium | reverse complement strand
TAGGTAGAGATTCGATTAATAGAGGATTGCTGGCAGGCGCTATCGGAGGCGCCTTTGCCATCCTTTTCATCGGAATCTATTATATGGGCGTAGGGTGGGTTGCTAATTGTGCAAACGCATTAAATATCTTTCTGATAATTGGGGCAATGGCACTGCTCGATGCTACTACGACACTCCCCGGTATAGCGGGTTTGGTCCTTATGATCGGTATGGGGATTGATTCCAACGTGCTCATTTTCGAAAGGATTCGAGAGGAAAAAGCCAAGGGGAAACCGATCCGCGCGGCTGTAAAAGCTGGGTATGAAAAGGCATTTTCTGCCATTTTTGATTCTCATGTTACTACTTTAATTACCGGTGTAATACTTGCTGCAGTAGGTACTGGCCCTGTAAAAGGATTTGCTTGGACGTTGATCCTGGGTTTGATTATTAACTTGTTTACAGCCGTTTTTGTAACGAGAGTCATATATGAATTGTTTATGGATTTGACCTGGATCAAGAATTTTTCCATGTTCAAGTTGATTGGTGTTCCTCACATAAAATTTATTAATTATCGTTTTGTTTTGGTTGCTGTTTCTGGCGCATGTATTATCGGTGGAATGACGACATTTGTCATTCGTGGAAACAAAAAGTATGACATAGACTTTACGGGTGGGACTCTGGTTCATTTACACCTGAAAAATTCAACTCCGGCAGGATTTATAAGGACTGCGTTGGGTGAAACGGGTTACGAAGAAGCCGAGGTGCAGAGTATTATGTCTGGAGAAAATCTGACCCAGTTTGCGTCTACCTCAAACGAATTTGGCATCCGAATAAAAGAACTAAACGAGGAAAAGGTAAAACAAAAATTAACAGAGGATATAAAAAGTGCTCTGGATAAAGCAGGTCTGGTTGCTGAGATGGGTTTTATTGAACCAACGGTCTTTAATCTCAAGTTGCAAAAACCAACAGATGAACTGGTTGTTCAAAAAAGCCTAAAAGCGGCAGGCTATAGCGAAGAGGATGTGGTATCGATAACACCGATTAATCAACCTGCCAAAGAATATTTGGTGAGTGTTGCAGGTCTGGAAGATATCAAAAAACGCCAACAATTGATGAATGCTATTGTTGATGGATTAAAAAATAACCTTGTATATCATGATATCAAAATAACAATGGGTGATATCGTCGAGGCATTACAAACACAGGATGTCAGCATGCAGGCATCTAAACCTTTCATTGATATTGAATCCAGCGAACCGATAGATCCACTTATCCTCAATCAGGAGTTAAATAGGCAGGGATTCGGTAATATTTCCGTAACATCACAATCAAAAGATTCAGCAACAGCACGTGCAAGGAAATTGAAAATTGAGGGACCGAGAACAATCTTGCAGGATATCAAGCAGTCTGTAAAAGAAGCAGTTTCAATACCGAGTGTTTATAATACCGGGAGTGAAGCCGTCGACATTGAGTTAAAAGAAAGTATGAGTAAGGAAAATTTTGTAACATTGATCAATGGGATTAAAACCCTCAAAGGGGCAGTAAAAAGTGTTTATGCGCTGAATGCTCCAGCGCAATTATTTGCAATTTACGTGAAGCCTTTGAGTGCAGGAAAGATCCAAGAGAAAATCAAGGAAGACGTTGTGAATAAGTTCAAAGGCAACCTGTATACGGAAAAAATTGATGTCTCTTTTGAAGTATTGAAAGATGTTTCTGGCCAGGAAAAGGAACCAAGTCCGGCACAATTTCGCATGACATTATCAAAACCGCTGAAAAAAGAAGTTATTGAAGAAGCATTGACTTCTGCGGGATATCCAAATATGCTTGAACAGGGGTTAGCGTCTGGAATGGAATATCAAACCGTTAAGGTCGCTTTCAATTCTCAACAAAATGCAGAAGCTATTAAAAGCACCATTAAAAACGCATTTGAAATGCCCAATCCATTGAAAAGGGTTGTAAGTATTGGATCTACTGTAGCAGGTGAGATGAAAGGCCGTGCCATTTTGGCTGTAATCTTCTCTTGTATTGCAACAATATTCTATGTGTGGTTCCGTTTCGGAGATTTTAAATTTGGTTCTGCTGCAATTATTGCGGTAATCCATGATCTCCTGATTACCCTGGGCGCTGTGGCTGTTGCAGATTATTTGTTTGGAAATATGAAAATAGATAGCGCCATGGTAGCCGCGTTTCTGACTGTGATTGGTTATTCCCTGAATGATACCATCGTTATATTTGATAGGATCAGGGAAAACATGGGAGTACGGGGTAATGTTTTAACCCCACAATTGGTTAACGACAGCATCAACCAGACATTAAGCCGTACCCTCCTGACAGGTATTACTACTATTGGTGTGCTGTGTGCGCTGTTTTTCCTGGGCGGACCTGAGATTCAAGGATTTGCATTTGTCATGTTAGTAGGTATTATCGTTGGTACGTATTCTACAATATTTATCGCATGTCCTATGCTCCTTAAGTGGAAAGGTCTTGTTCCAGCAAGTGGGGCACTCCCTCGACAAAATCCACCAATTCAAAGAAAGGAGGCAATAACTAAAAACATGGTGCGATAATACCTTCATGTAAAATGGTGTGAGGACTGCGTTTTCTGAAACATTATGAACTATTAATCCATACGATATCTAATTTAGTTCTGAATTACGTTGTATTTGTGTGGATTGTATATCAGATATATGCATAGGGAATTTACGAACTGTTGCTTAAATGAAGTAATAAGCGACATATGTTATTGTCTTGGGTGACGGGAAGTATGGGGGATCACAACCGAGAAATACTATCGCTAATTTACGCAACTAAGCACCAGTACAGAATGAGTTGCACATAAGTTACGTTTGGAGAAAATATTTAATTTTGATTTTTTTCATTCCTCTATAAACCTCGAAAGGACGAAAAACAATGAAAAGAGATGTGCAAGTTGGTGTAATTTTAGGAGTGATTATTCTGGCAATCATTGGTGTCTTTCTCAGCACGAGAACAACTGTTAAAGAACCAACTATTCCTATTCCCGAAACGGAAGAAGACACACAAGTAGGTGCACTGGATATAAATGAACTGCCACAGTCCCCTCCTAACGCATCTCAGGAAACTTTTAAGGAAATAACAACTACTGTACAGAATACGGAACAAAAAGGAAAGCTTGTTACACATACAGCCAAAGGCCAAGAACAAACAATTGAACAAGAAGATACTGTAGTTGAGGGGGAATGGAGGAAGGCAAAAGAAGAACCAGTCAATGTATCTACAACCTCAAGTCAGGAAAGTTGGAAGGATGTGCCTTCTGAGAGTGGGAAAAAAACTACCTCAAAATTCCAGATTTACAAGGTGCAATCTAATGATGATCTTCGTAAAATAGCTAAAAAATATTATGGAGATGTATCCAAGTGGTTGCTTATTTTCAATGCGAATCAAGATAAAATTCATGACCGAAACAGTCTTAAGATCGGTACAGAACTTATTATACCAGAAGAAAAACCATCATCACAAAAGACAAAAATAGAAACGACTACGCCCTCTCTTTCTCAAGTGACTGAAGTGAAAGATACTGTACAAACAGGTAAAAAACACACAGTGCAACAAAGCGATTCGCTGTACAAGCTAGCACAGAAGTATTATAATAATGGTTCAAAGTGGAATAAAATATTAGAAGCTAATAAAGAAATTCTAAAAAATAGAAATTCTTTGAAAGTCGGACAGGAACTGGTTATTCCAGACTATTAATGCTTAGAAGGAGCTAGATTAATGAAAGTTAAAAGTGTTTTCACGGGTATTGCGATTCCCTTTTTTTGTTTAACTGTAAACGCACTCGTAATGTCCAGCCTATTACCCATCGCTACTAACGTTTATGCCCAAGACGTAGCGAATAGTTTCCCCATGTATAGATATAACTTACAAAGAACTGGGCAGGTGCCATTTGCAGGTCCTTCCACCGATAATGTAAAATGGAGTATTTCAAGTTCTGGAGAAATATGGTCATCTCCTGTGGTGGATTCAAATGGGATTATTTACGTTGGCAGCACGGATGGTAATTTGTTATCTATCACTTCAAAGGGAAAAGTTTTGTGGGCCTTTAAAACAGTCGACGAAATATTTGGCGCGGCAGCAATCGGTACTGATGGTATTGTTTATTTTGGTTCTGCCGATGGGAGAATTTATGCAATCAATCCTGATGGAAAGCTAAAGTGGAAGTTCCAGGCAGCTGGGGCTATTCATTCGTCTCCTGCTGTTGGCGGCAAGGGGACAGTGTATGTCAGTTCTTACGATGGAAAACTCTATGCTATTGCTGCCAATGGAAAACTCTTATGGAGTTATAAAACAGGGGCATCAATTATGACCTCATCTCCTGCCGTAGGGAAAGACAATACCATTTATATTGGTTCGTGGGATAAGCATCTGTATGCATTAAATGCAGATGGAAGCGCAAAGTGGAATTTTGAAACTGAAAGTAAAATAGATGCCTCTCCTGCCGTTGGCAATGGTACTGTTTACATTACTGATGTAAATGGCAAGCTCTATGCCGTTAATCTTGATGGAACTTTAAAGTGGGGGTTTGATTTGGGTGGCAGAACACATTCTTCTCCTGCAATTGACACAGACGAAACAATCTATGTGGGAACGCAAGAAGGTAATCTTTATGCAATAGGAAAAGATGGTGCACTTAAATGGAAATTTAAAACTGAAAATTCTATTACAGCCTCACCTACTGTTGATGTTAATGGAGTCATTTATATAGGTTCTTGGGATGGTAAATTATATGCCATTAATAATGATGGTACCCTTAAGTGGCGTGCAACGATTGGCGAACCATTACTTTCTTCACCGGCTATAGACTCAAAAAATACTCTCTATATCGGTTGTGTGGACTGGAAAGTTTATGCCATAGGGCAATAGTTTGTTAAAGCAAAATTATTTTTTACATAATAAGTATTTTAGGTTATAATTCGATTATGAGTTTATAGCTGATGGTATAAAGTTTCTTGTTGTTTTATAGTCAGAAAAATAACTTGTAGTGTGAGGCTTCGTTCCTCCCGATACTCACTTAAGCACATACATACTGTGCAGGAGATATAGTAACATGATTGGTATATCAAAGTTGTATTGTGGTACCGTAGAACCGTCTGACGCATTACGCTATGGTAGAGAATCTAAAAAACTACCATCACATTTATTACAATTTTCTCAAGACAAAAAGCCAGTTGTAGTCTGGAATATAGGGCAACGTTGCAACTTAAAATGCATCCATTGTTATTCTCAATCAAAAGATATCGAATACCAAAATGAACTGTCCACAAAAGAAGCAAAGGCTATGCTGGATGATCTGGCAGATTACGGAGCGCCTGTAATTCTCTTTTCAGGTGGTGAACCACTCATGAGGCCAGATCTCCTCGAATTAATTGGTTATGCCAAGGAGAAGGGTTTGAGAGCCGTTATTAGCACGAATGGCACTTTGATTACAAGGGATAAGGCACATGAATTAAAAAAATTTGGGCTCTCCTATGTGGGAATCAGTTTGGATGGTCTTAAAGAAACAAACGACCGTTTCCGCGGTATTCCTGGCGCATTTGATGCAGCTCTGGAAGGTATCAGAAATTGCATGTCTGTGGGTATTAAGGTAGGTCTGCGTTTTACGATCAACAAGAGAAATGCACATGATATAGCGGGCATATTTGAACTCATTGAAAAAGAAAACATTCCGAGGGTTTGTTTTTATCACCTCGTATACTCAGGAAGGGGTTCTAACCTAATAGAAGAAGACCTTTCCCACAAAGAAACCCGTGAGGTTGTTGATCTTATTATTAATAAAACCAAAGAGGCGCATGACAGAGGTCGTAATATCGAGGTGCTCACCGTGGATAATCATGCCGACGGTGCATACATATATTTACGACTTTTGAAGGAAAATCCCAAGAGAGCGAAAGAGGTATTGCAACTTCTCCAATGGAACGAGGGGAATAGCTCTGGTAAGGGACTTGCCTGTATAAGCTGGGATGGAGAGGTATATGCCGATCAGTTTTGGAGACAATACTCTTTCGGAAATGTCAGAAAAAGAAAGTTTGGCGAGATATGGGAAGACACTTCCAATGAGTTAATGGCTAGACTCAAGAATAAAAATCCTTACATTAAAGGGCGTTGTGCTAAGTGCAGATGGCTCAATATATGCAGTGGAAATTTCAGGGCAAGAGCAGAGGCATATTATGGCGATATATGGGAACACGATCCCGCTTGTTACCTTACCGATGAAGAAATAGGTATTGAATCCGAATCTCCCAAAAAACTCAGACAAAAAGTAACTATTCACTAAACCATTCAACGATTGTTGTTGCTTCGCTTTTTTGTGCCTGAAAAACGAATTGCTTAAGCATATCGAGACTTGACGTCTTTGGTTTGATTTTGATCAAAATTTTCAAAAAGTGTAATTAAAATTTATTGCCATTATATGAGTTATGAGATCATAGTGCCCATCTATAGGGCCTTGTACGGTATCTCCAACTGAATTATTTACATTTCGATTTTCATAAAATACTGCTCCATAAGCAAAATCTATCCCTTTATTCAATTTTTTCCCCCAACTATACCCAAGACCTGTAAAAAGCCCATGTCGGCTACTCTGTGGAATTGAAGGCTCAAAGGTATCACCCGGAACAGGTGACTCATGGAAGGTATAACCACCCCTTACTTTTAGGGCTTCGTTCAGCTTATATTCCCCACCCAGAGAAAAACTCAAGGTATTATGCCAGTTTCTCACATCCTCCTTATTTGTCTCTAGTAATGCATTTGTTGTCTCAAAATCGTATTTAAGAACGTCAAATCTTGACCAATTGGTCCACTGAACATCTGCTTCTATACTCCAAAGGTTATTATGCTTATATGCATAACCTAGCGAGAGCATCTCCGGTATTGTGGCAGTTGTAGTGGTCCGTGTATCGAAATCATCAGAACCAAATACTGCTGTGGTTGCACCGCTTAATTCAGAGAGTTTTAGCTTGCCCTTAAAATCTATGTCTGCCTTACTTCTGAATGAAATACCAACACTGTGACTCGGAGTAATATTAAACAGCATTCCCGTATTGTATCCGAATGCATCGCCGTGCATTTCGACATCCTGAAGTCCATCAGGAGTGCCGGTATCTATAGGGGTACCTGTTAAAGTGGAATTAATTAATCCCACATTAATGTGTCTGCCTATATCTGTGTTTGCATAATAATAATCCAGTCCGGCGCCTACTGAAAAGAAAGAAAATGGTTTATACGTAATGGTTGGATTGATATTGATAATTCGCAAATTAAAGTCTGTAACAACATATCTGGAAAATCCATCACCGTCCCATTTGCCCTGGAGTCCGTAAGGGACGTTTATGCCAATGCCAGCGGCTAATTTATTTTCAATGATTGGACTGGCAAAGTACATATTTGGTATGGTGTTTATTTTTGTGTCCATATCCTCACTAACGTCGTTGCCGTGATATTCTATGAAGGGAAGGACAAAACTTGCACCGAGAGAAAGCTGCGGCCTTTGTAATTGCGTAAGGCCGGCTGGGTTGAAATAGATTGCAGATGGATCGTCTGCACGGGCTACAAAGGCGTTTCCTTGGGCAAGTGCTGAAGCACCAAGAGTGGGATTGTTTAATCCGGACGTTCCCTGTGCCAAGACGTTCTTACCACACAAGGAGAAAATAAGGATGGAAGCATAAAGAAAAGATAATCGTTTCATGCCATTTATAAATTACAAATACGGATGCTTACTACTTTGACAGGAATTAGAAAATTTATCATGGTAATTTTCTTAATTGAGTCCCCCTGGATGCAAGGTTTCACAGTATTTTTTAATAATTGAAAGAACTTTTTCGGTTAAGGCAGGCATAAATTGAGTACCTATTCTCTCTGTGATCATGTTAAATGCAGTTTCATTAGAATATTTTTTGCGATAATGTCTATCTGTAGTCAATGCATCGTAAGCATCTATTATAGAAAAAATGGCGACCTCATGAGGTATTTCTGCCCCCTTCAGGCCGTCAGGATAGCCCTCCCCGTTATACCATTCATGATGACTCCGTACTATTGGCAAACTTTCTTTCAGGAAATTAATAGGCTCGAGAATATTATAACCTATTTCAGTATGCTGTTTTACTAAGAAAAATTCTCCCTCAGTAAGATGGCCTGCTTTTGTCAGTATGTCATCTCTTACCCCTATTTTCCCTATATCATGAAGGAACGCCCCATGCCGCAATTTTACAATTTGCACCTCGCCCATGCCTAACTCTTTCGCTACCAAGCCGAACAATAAAGACACTCTTTTAGAGTGGCCTGCAGTATAAGAGTCTTTAGCATCTATGGCGAGCAAAAAAGATTCCATAGTAGAAAAGATGTTTTTGTGAACAGCCCTCCTCAGATTAAACACAAGCCTGTCTTTTTCAGATGATTCGGTACGATGTTGTAATGCCCTTTCTACTATTGTATGTATCTCGGACGGTTCAAATGGCTTAATAATATAGTCAAATGCGCCACTTCGAAATGCTGTAATTGCGGTTTGTGATGAAGGAAAGGCAGTAATCATGATTACTTGAATGGCAGAATTACAAGAATGCATCTGCTTAAGGAAGTCTAAACCATTTGCCTTGGATATTTTTATATCGAGAAAGATCAGCTCTGGTTCAATGATCTTTAAGCTATCTTTCGCTTCATCAATGCTTGAGGCAGCTGATACAAAATACTTATCCTTCAGTATCATTTTTAGCGATTCCCGTACACCCAAATCGTCATCAACCACAAGTATACTTGCTGATTTAATTCTTTGAACCATAATTTAATTCCTAAAAAATAATTTCATCAAAGATTAAGGTACGAAGGGGTAAGAAGAAGATCGGAAAGCATAGGCAGTACAATAAAATTACGCACCCCTTAGCTTCACATAATCCTTATCTTAACTGAGCATTAAACATTTTACTATATCTTCAGGTTTCTCTTGTCAAATTTTTTATAATAATACAGAGAACGTAACAATTTATGTACCAATCTTTACAAAGGAATTACTGATAAATTGTAACTCTTTTGTTTTCAAGTCTAAACTCACTATTTTAATTAATTCGCAAGCGTTTATTGTTAATACAATAATTTATGATATTGATTACGCTTTGCATAATCAGCAACATAAATGTCAATACAATGTTCAATATTGTACATATTTCTCACGATTTATCTTACAATAGCATTAAATTTTTGTAAAAATTCAGATTAATTTTGAATAAAACTAACAGTCACATAGCACAATATTTACTTTGAATTCTGTTAGTTTTGATAAGAGTAATTATTTTAAGAAGTATGTTATTTCTGCTGCGTTAAATATCTTTATCTGAGATTTAACGTTACAAATGAGCCAAGCTTTAGATGCACGATACATGATGCACGATATCATGTATCGTGCATCTGAATCTTACCTCTTGTTTTTTATTGGTTTGAGGCTTCGCCTCGCCAGTTAATCACTGTGATAATTGGTACAATAGTTGCTCTTTAGGTGTAGTATTAGGCTTATGATAGACCTGTAATTGTTATTTTAGGGTATAATGCTTTAGCAATACCACCTGCAGGTGTATTTATAGGTTATTTATGTGAGGATGACACTGTGTACTCTTTTCTTGTAGTCTCAAACGATAAGGCAATTGGCACTTTTTTTAAGAAGTCCCTGAGTAAAGATTACGTAGTCCATATTGCCAGGACACATGAGGAGGCGTTACAAATATTTCTCAAAATAGACATTGATGTAACTTTTCTGGATGTTCTCTTGAATGACGATGGGGCAAACAAGCTCACAGAAGAACTCCGAAGAACAAATATTGAACCGACGATTGTTATGATAGTACCAGAGTCTCAGCCGATATTACCCGAAGAATGCCGGATATCCGGTGAATATGAATATCTTAAAAAACCCCTGCGAAGAGATGCAGTAGAGATGGTCTCAAAGAGGGTTTTTGAGAAGCAGGAACTAAAAAGGGAGTTGGGTTTCATCCAGTCGCATATGTCGCATATAAAGAATTTAAAGCCAGACGATACAAGGTTGTCCGAATTGGCTTTCAACAAACAAGAGAATGCCAGAGTGCCGTTTCTTGGATACAAGGAAGTCTTTCAAAAGTTTTCGAAGGTATTAACACGTGTGTATGACCTTGGGAAGCTTGCCGATCTGACTGTCGAGGCGATGGCTGAGACATTCGGAGTAGGAAGGGCGGTATTTATGTTGTTGGACAAAAACGATGGTTTGTTTCGGCCTTTTCGCTGTCTCGGCTTAGACGAGATAACTGCCCGTAGTATTTGTTTCACCACGAATCAAGGCATTATGCTGTGGTTGGCCAAGAATCATCAGATATTAAATAAAGAGGTCGTAAATAGAGAAGTGACGACTAACAAATTAACTGTGCGTGACGCCATAAAGATTCAGAAGGAAATGAATCTTCTGCAGGCGCAACTATGCATACCTATCTTTGCTAATGGGAATTTGAGCAGTGTGATTGCCTTGGGAAATAAAATTACAGGGAAGACATTTTTTGATGAGGATATCGAATTACTATCCATGCTGGCTGGGTATATAGGTATGGCAGTAGAGAATGCCTTCCTCTACCAGGAGGTAAATCTTAGGAGAATTCATAACGAAAACGTCCTGGAAAATATCCCGTACGGAATTATTGTTATTAATAAAGACTATAAGGTTAATATCTTTAACAAAAATGCGGCAAGGATGTTAAATCTTTCTTCGGATGACGTAATAGGAAAGGATGTTAAATATATTGGTTCGTTATTTGCGAATTATCTCTTAAGGACTTTAAAAGACAAGAAAACTTTTAAAAGGAGTGAGGTTGTACATCCTGTTACTCGTTCTACCTATGATATCAGTACGTCTTTGTTGCTGGATAATAATACGGAACTTGGCGCAATTATGATATTCTCTGATTTAAGCGACGTTAAGAAAATGGAAACGAAGATAAAGGATTTGGAAAACCTGGTAAATGGATATTTAGTTAACGCTGAAAACACCATCCCTCCCGAACTAACACAAGCTGTTACTAATTTATCAAAAATCTGGTTTTCTGACCGTCACCGGTTAAAAATGGAACAAGATTCATTAAAGTAAGCCAATAAATGTTGTTTGTCTACTTATGAATATTTCCTAAGCAAGAGCATCTATATTTAATACAGGCAAAAAGCATCCATCTCAAAACGTAGCTCTTATTCCTCGTATTTGTTGCACCTGCCGTCATAGACAACTGACACTAAAATGTATTTTTATTCAGGTTTTATATATTTACGGAATGACTTAAAATATCACACTTTCATTTTAAAAGTGAAAATATTAAAATAGCACAAATTTATTTCAACACAATAATTTCTACTATGAAACACCTATTACGTTCGTCTCTTTAGGAAACTTCTCATGCGCAACTTTCAAGGCATAGACCTTATGTTATGGAATTCATTTATGGGGAAGGCATATTCCGTTAGTGACTGCTTTAAGGAAAATGGTATTGGAGTACTGGTCAGGGCTTGCAAAAATGAAGGATTTAATATTACCGTTGAAGACCCAGCTAGAATCGATTTTTACACAACATTTACTAAAAATGATCTTACGCCACGACTATCTGAACTCTCTACGCATATCTTTGGCAAGGGAGATATTGAAAACACCGTATCCATGAGAGGGGAGTGGAACCGTCTCCAGGACAATCTCACTAAGATTATCAAAGAAAAAATGGAAAAATATATCGAAGGTCTGGCTCAAAAGATCTGCGAGAATAAGGTAAAAGTCCTCGGGATCAAGACCTGGCTTGGAGATAGATTTGCATACTCTGAGAAGCTTGCTAAAAGAGTCAGCGAATTGTGTCCAAATACCTTGATAATTGCCGGAGGCCCACAGGTTAATCAATTCAAAACTCATGCCTTGGAAAAAAGCCCTTTTGACTTTTGCATAGATGTTGAGGGTGAAATAACTCTAATAAAGATTATTCATACAACAAGAGAAATGTATTCCCAGGGGCACACAAAATCTGAGGTAATAAGAAAAATTACTGAACTTGCCGAAGCTGGTGAGATTTTTAATTTGATATACAAAGACGGTAACGGTAAGGTGAAAGAAACACCTGTTAAGAGGCTTTCGTTGAACTCAAAACTTGTCCCCCTTTATGAAAAGGAGAATGGAAAGGTAAATATAGCAGTAATAAATGAATCTTCAGGATGCTATTATGGAAAGTGCAATTTTTGCACACATCCAAACATTACCGGCAGGTACCAGTCCCGGGACATCAACATAACCCTAGAGGAAATTAAGAAAACTATTAGCGAAATGGGTATTGGGCTTTTCAGATTTGCAGGCTCCACAACACCCGTTTCATTGAGCGGACGAATTGCTGATGCAATAACAAAAGAAGGATTGACTATTGAGTATTCAATGTTCGTTCGGGCAGAAAACAGGGCAAGCGAGAGAATTGATGAGCTT
>JAUSDH010000060.1 GCA_030650655.1 Candidatus Brocadiaceae bacterium | reverse complement strand
TTATCAATAGAAGATTCATACGGACTATCTAACGTGCTGAATATTTCACTTCAAAAAACCTGGAAAGAGTTCAGGCTGGACGTGGCCTTTGAGATTCCTCGCGGAAAGGTAACGGCATTATTTGGGCCTTCTGGCGCTGGTAAATCAAGTATCCTGCGTATTATTTCAGGTCTTGAAAGGGCTGATGGAGGAATGATCTCTCATGAACATGAAGTGTGGTTTGACGATGCGAAAGGGATTCATCTTCCCCCACAGCGGCGTTCCATTGGCTTTGTATTTCAGGACTTTGCCTTATTTCCACACTTAACAGTAGAGAGAAATGTTGCATTCGGAATAAAAGAAAAAAGACGCTTGAACGAATTAAAAGATCTGATATCACTTGTAGGTTTATCCGGCTACGAACGCTATTATCCCGCCCAGTTATCCGGCGGACAAAAACAAAGGGTTGCTTTGATTCGAGCCTTGGCCAGAAGACCGGACATCCTCCTCCTGGACGAACCGCTTTCTGCCCTCGATTGGGCGACACGCAGGCAGTTGCAGGAGGATTTAAAAAGGATCATAAAACAGTTTCAGGTAACGACCCTCTATGTGACCCACGATGTAACTGAGGTTTATAAACTAGCAGACTATGTGGTTGTGCTGGCGTCTGGAAAGGTTATAAAACAGGGGACACCAGAAGAGGTTTTTCTGGGGAAAAAATTAAGCACCCGTATCCAAATCGCAGGGAAAGTGGTTGGCATAGAATCTGATTCTATTATAGCCGCTGTTACCGTCCTGCACGATGACCAGTATTTTAAAACCCTGATCGACACAGAAGAGGTAGATAGGTTGAATTTAAAGGTCGGAGACGATGTTGTTATCGGCGCTAAATCTTCTGATGTAATCTTATTTAAAGTCTTAACACAATCTTAACACAATCTTAATATTTCTTTAATAAATATGAGATATAAAATTAAGGTTTCTTAAATAATATTCTTCATGATATTCTGAATTGGGGGTACATTTATTCTTATGAATTATGATTTGCAATCCTCAAATTTCAGAGCATCTAACGTACCCAATAGCACTTCTCCTGAAAGCGGTTTGAAGCGATTTGGAGACAAACGCATTTCAGATTTATTGGTAGAATCCCGCCAGGCGAATGTTAACCGACAACGAATACAGGAATTTATCATTGAAAAATTATTATTTGCCGGTGGGATGGCAGCCATTCTATTTATTGCACTGATTTTTATCTTCTTGTTTAAAGAAGGAGTAAAGGCTTTCTTTCTGATAAAACCCATCGAATTTATCGGGACGCATATTTTGGACTTCGATGACAATCGGGTATTTGCTTGTATGTGGCAACCGGTGGGCGAATCAGGGAAATATTCGATAGTCCCCTTGCTGATTGGTAGTTTCCTGGTGGCCTTGCCTGCTACGGTAATATCAACCATCCTCGGTGTTGGCTGCGGGATTTATCTGGCAGAGATTGCATCCGCAAAAGTCCGGGAGATTGTCAAACCCGCGATAGAGCTTCTTGCGGGTATTCCCACGGTAGTAATAGGGTTTTTGTGTCTGACGCTCCTTGCCACTTATGTCCAGAATGCCTTTCATACCACATTTCGTTTGAATGCCTTTGTCGGGGCGCTAGGTGTTTCACTGGTCATTATCCCGGTAATTGCCTCTATTACGGATGATGCCCTTCGTGCCGTACCAAATGAACTACGAGAAGCATCGTATGGGCTTGGGGCCACGAAGTGGGAAACGATCTGGAAGGTCGTTGTCCCAGCAGGAATCTCAGGCGTTACGGCATCCATTATCCTGGGGATGGGGCGTGCCCTCGGTGAGACGATGATTGTGGTAATGGCCACGGGGAATGCCGCACTGGTTACGGGAAATGTATTTTCCAGTGTCCGCACCATGACGGCGACTATTGCCGCTGAATTAGGGGCGGTACCACAGGGTGGTCCGCAGTACTGTGCATTGTTTCTTGTAGGGTCGCTTCTCTTTTTCATAACCTTTGTTCTCAATCTGGTTGCTGAGTTGATAATTAGCAGAATGCGAAAGAAGCTGAGATTATGACGGTAGGAAAACGAAAGATATTTAATACTTTTTTTCAGGGATTGTGCCGAAGTATGGCTTTTCTGGTGATTGCCATACTCATTGCAATCCTCGTAAAGGTTGTCACGAATGGTGTTGGTGTCATTAATCTAAGCTTTTTATTTAAAGCGCCTACGGAAGGGATGACTGAAGGTGGAATCTTTCCAGCCATATTTGGTACCATTTGTATTACCCTGTTGATGATTATTCTCGCAATTCCCGTGGGAGTCTCTGCAGCTATTTATCTTACGGAATATGCAGGAAAGAATTTTTTGGGCAAGATTATTCGAGCCTCGATCAATAACCTCGCAGGTGTACCTTCGATTGTATTTGGTTTGTTTGGCGTGGGTTTTTTTGTCCTGTTTCTTGGACGCGGGATGGACAAAATACTGGGAATCCCCTTGTTATTCGGTCAGCCAGCCATGCTCTGGGCGGCTTCAACCCTGGCGTTATTAGTCTTGCCTGTCATTATTGTTTCCACAGAAGAGGCGTTGAATAGTGTGCCCGTAAGCCTCAGGGAGTCTGCATTTGCGCTGGGTGCGACAAAATGGCAGGTTGTGCGGAATGTCGTATTGCCGCAGGCACGGTCTGGAATTCTTACCGGGGCTATCCTTAGCATCAGCCGGGGTGCAGGCGAAACTGCGCCTATCCTGTTCACCGGGTGTGCTTATTTTTTGCCGCGTTTACCCGTATTCACGATACCGTACGTCCACATTCCTGTTATAAATCCCCTTGACCAGTTTATGGAACTCTCTTACCATATTTTTATTATGGCCACACAATCCACGAATGTTGCGGCAACAAGACCCATCCAATACGGTACAACCCTGGTGCTGATTGCCTTAACATTCCTTTTAAATCTTTCTGCAATTATTTTCCGTATTTATTTTAGGAAGCGTTCGAGATGAAAGTTGAACACGGTATAAAAGGGCAACAAAAAACAAAGATAACGTTAGATGGCCTGTCCTTTTATTATGGGAAATACAAGGCCATAGACAATGTTTCCATGGAGTTCTTTGAGTGTATGGTTACGGCAATCATAGGACCGTCTGGCTGTGGAAAATCAACTTTGATTAAGTCGATTAATCGCATCTCCGAGATTACGAATGATGTGCAGGTCGAGGGAAAAGTTTTGTTGGATAATAAAAACGTATACGACCGCGATGTCGACCTCGTAGATTTGAGGCGACGCGTGGGTATGGTATTCCAGAGACCCAATCCCTTTCCTAAATCTATTTATGATAATGTGGCCTTCGGTCCGCGTCTATACGGAGTGAATAATAAAAAACGATTGGATGAGATCGTGGAATATAGCTTGGTCAAGTCAGCCCTCTGGAACGAGGTCAAGGATCGGTTGAATCAGAGCGCTATTGGGCTTTCTGGGGGACAACAACAACGGTTGTGCATAGCGCGTGCGCTGGCAGTTGACCCCGAAGTCTTGCTGATGGATGAACCCTGTTCTGCTCTTGATCCAACAGCAACAGCAAGGATTGAAGAGTTAATCGAGGACTTAAAAAAATATTACACGATAGCGATCGTCACCCATAATATGCAGCAGGCAGCACGTATTTCGGATTATACAGGATTTTTATTGAATGGGCAGTTGATAGAGTATAATATAACTACAGCGATATTTACAAACCCTGACAAGAAAGTCACAGAAGACTACATCACAGGGCGATTCGGATAAAGAATGTTCAGGGATAATTGTTATAGAGTTTGGCGGAGTTTTTGTTAAACACAAAAAAGATTCAGTCTATAGGGAAAAATATGTGTGAGGGAAAAGGATATATTTTTGTTTCCTTCCTCCTTTTCTTCTCAGTGATCTCTGGGATAGGTTATTTCTATGGAAAGACATTTTGATCAACAATTAGGGACGCTCAGAAAAAATCTCATCCAGATGGCTTCCATGATAGAGACGGCCATTGCCAATGCCGTGAAATCACTAATCGAGAGAGATAGCGACCTGGCGCGTCTCGTTGTGCAAAGTGATGAACAGGTGGATGCGCTGGAATTGGAGATTGATAAACAATGTGTTGATTTTCTGGCATTGCGACAGCCTTTGGCTATTGACCTGCGGTTTATTACGTCGTCAATCAAGATTACCAACAACCTGGAGCGCATGGGCGATCTCGCCGTCAACATTGCGGAACGTGTGATTCCCCTCAGCCAGGAGCCACAACTGAAACCACTCATTGATATTCCGAGGATGGCAACAATTACCCAGACTATGGTCAAGGACAGTATTGACGCCTTTGTGAACCGGGATACAGAGCTAGCCCGTTCGGTATACCAGCGGGATTCTACGGTAGATGCCATGAACGACCAGATATTCCGCGAACTATTGACCTATATGATGCAAGACCCGGCAAATATAACACGGGCAGTGCACCTAATTCTGATTACCCGCCATCTGGAAAGAATCGCCGACCACTCCACCAATATTGCTGAAGAAGTCGTATACATTGTAAAAGCAAAGGTAGTCAAACACCGCGGCTATAATCTGGAAGAGCCATAGGGTGTCTATAAAACATAAAAACACCGCATATTTACCAGCAACACCTTCACCTGTGGCAAGATTAAATCCCAAACTTCTGTATATACTGCTCTCGCTTATACCGCTCTGTGTTTTCCTCAACTCACTCCAAAGCGGGTTTGTTTATGACGACATCGGGGTAATCGAGGATAATTATTTTATACGCTCCCTGCAAAATGTCCCCAAAATATTTAGCAGAAATTATTTTCACCTTGCGAATGAATTAAGCTACCGCCCTGTCGTTACCCTCACTTACTTTCTTGATTACACTATCTGGCGCCTCAATCCTTTTGGATACCACCTGACCAATGTCATCCTCCATACAATAAATTGCTTTCTGTTGTATGCCGTAGTTTTGCGGCTTGTAAGGATGCGCTCTGTTGCATTGTTCTCAGCCATACTATTTTCAATTCATCCGTGTGTAACGGAGGCTGTAAATGCCATCAGTTACAGGGAAGATATCCTTGCTACCCTGTTCATTTTTCTGTCATGTCTTTGCCTGATTCTGTCAGGCAAAAAGGTTTATTATGCATTATCACTACTATCCTATCTGTTAAGCCTATTTTCCAAAGAGACGGCTATTGTGATGCCACTGTTTATCCTTTTGTATTGGGCATTTTTTATGAGGAAATACCCTTCTTCCCTTTTGGCTGTTCAAAAAGATGCGGTGAATTTTCCTTCTACTTTACGATCAAACAGCGACGAATCTTTTCTTTCTGCAAAGACAGGGTGGGTTAGATATTTTACAAACTATTATCTTGGGTACATTTTAATAAGCTTTTTCTATTTAATAATACGCTTTATTGTCTTGAAAAACCCATTGGAAGCGTCCGTTGGTTACGTAAAAGGAAGTGTCGCGATAAATTTCATGACGATGGCCAAGATACTGGCCTCGTATGTTAAACTCATGTTTTTGCCGTTTCACCTGAGTGCAGATTATACGATTGCCCCTGTTCTATCAATCTTTGATGCCTCCTTTATTACAAGTCTTATCCTGCTTGTTGCTGTGGGTTTTATTATTTTTAAAATGATACATACACCCGTGACCTTGCATGTTTTGAACAGGGATCGAATGTATGGCATGTTCATGCTTTGTTTTTTTGCCGCACTGCTACCGGTCTTAAACATTGTACCGATTGGGCACATCATGGCGGATCGATATCTCTATCTTCCTGTTGCTGGATTTTGCATTGTTATCAGCGGGCTTTTATTCCACGAGGTAATTACTCAACCTCCCTTAAGCAAGCGGGAAATATTTCCTGTTTATAACCACAATATATTAAGCAAGAGTGCCTTTATTATTCCTCTCATATCGATACTCTGCATCTTTTTCACTACGAAGACTATTTTAAGAAATAGGGATTGGAGAAACGAATATACCTTTTGGACAAAAATTCTTAGTGAGCAGCCACAGAATTACGATGCACACAATAATCTGGGGAATTACTTCTATAAGCAGGGAGCGCTGGATAGGGCGATTTGTGAACTGGAAGAAGCTGTCAGACTAAAGAAGAATTATCCTGAAGGACATAACAGCCTGGGAACGATGTATATCGACAAGGGGCTTATTGACAAGGCCATTGCAGAGTATGTTGAGGCAGTAAAATATAGGCCCACATTTCCCCAGGCATACTATAATCTGGGGAATGCTTATATTAAAAAGGGGCTGGTGGATGATGCCATTAAGTTTTTCGATAAAGCAATTAGACAGGGTATGTATAATCCCCAAATTTTTAATAACCTTGGCAGTGCATATATGAAAAAGGGTATGATGGATGAAGCCATCGCTCAGTACCAAAGGGCATTATCGGTCTATAAGGACTTTGCGGAGGTACACAGTAACTTGGGTTACGTATACACAGAAAAAGGCGATTTGGACAAGGCTATGTTTGAACTGAGAGAAGCCTT
>JAUSDH010000006.1 GCA_030650655.1 Candidatus Brocadiaceae bacterium | reverse complement strand
TTATAGCAATTTTCTTTTTTCTTAACCTAACACCTATGCCCCCGGCCCCTCTTGTTAGAGGGGAGGGCAAAAGTCCCCTCTAACAAGCTAAGTTAAAATTTTAGATTTACGATTTCAGATTTACGATTTTCTCAATCGTTCGACTGAGCACTCACGACGAAGTCTCAAATCGTAATTCGTAAATCGTAAATTTTTGCTAAACTTGTCCTCGTGAAAACGGGGAAGTGTTAATATATTTTTCGTAATAGATTAATGTAGTTCGCCATAATTTGGAACGTATCCTCTGCCACGACACTGCAAGCAATACATCGCCGATGCAGATGGGTCATCGCCGTCCCCATGACATGTTGGGCATTTATGGGTATCATGAGCGACTATTGGAAGAATACCCTTACCCATGCAAGCAGTACACGTCAGCGTCTTGACAGCTCCTGTACCGCTGCAATGGGCGCATCGGCTATACGGTGATGAAACCGTGACTATGCCTCTTCCCCCACAAACACAACACCTAGAGAGGTAAGACATAATGCCAAAAGGGTCATTGCCACTGCCTCTGCAAAATACGCATGGGACGCTTATTTTTTTCTTTTCTATAGTAATACCAGACATTCGACTTCCTTCTTTTCAGCCATTTCCGCAAACCAATTGTTAAAGTCCCTGCCAAGCACTACGAAACGCCTCCATCCCAGATTTGACATCGCCAAGAAAATCCTTAACAACTTCCTTTCTCTTTTGTGTACAATGTATTAATTCCGTTTTCAAATCGGCGCGATTCCTCCGTAACCCTTTAATATCATCCACCAATTTTCTTACATCGTCTGCTATCTTCCCCATACCACCCATACCACATTCTCTTTTCTCCATCTCTATAGGTTTCTGTTTCTGTTTCTGTTTCACACCACATTACTCCTTTCTCCATTTCTGTAGTTGCCAGAAACGGAAGTTTTTATCTTAAAAATCAGGAAAATTAATTTATAATTCTCGCAATTCCCGTATAAGTGGATTTCTTAAATGTGATAGATGTCCGTCACCCTGCGGTGACGACCATCTATCCAGTGCGTTTTTAAGCCGGCGCTGCGGCTACTTCCTAACCCAAACGGATATGAACTACCTTTTACGAAAGGTCTTTCTCCCGAAGAAGGCTTCATGAGCATCATTCATCTCGCTTCTGAAATTAGTAATAAACTGCCTTGTCTCATCAGCCTCTTGCTTAACCGCATTTTGGATTCCTTTGATGAAATTATTACGAGCCACATCCATTGTCAGGATTTCATCCGCAAGCCTTGCCATATCATCGGTAAGTTTACCCATAAACTACTCCTTTCCAGACGCACGGCAGTGCGTCTCTACAAAAATAAAATTCCCCGATACATTAAATTAATCCGCCTTCGGCAGCGACAGAAATTACAAATCTCCCCTCCCTTGATGGGAGGGGTAAGGGGAGGGAGATCAACCTTTTCCCTTTATATACAAAAATCGATTTTTGGTAACTGTTCATCCCCACCCTTACCCTCCCCATCAAGGGGGAGGAATTAATTGATTGAAATTCCTGTGCATTAAACTAGGCTGGTGATGCGGCAGTTGCCGTCAAACCAATTGCCTCTGCATACTTCAGATACGTCTCAACTGATGCGATCACGACCCTGGCCTCTATTGAAAGCAACTCAATACCTACCAAGGACACCTTTACCCATGCATCAATCACAATACCCTTGTCAAGTATTCTATCTACAACCTCAGCAAGACTGGACGAATCGGTGGATTTCTGTACCTTTGCCATGTTTATCACCCCCTTTCATTGATTTTAAAATTTACATAAAGATATAGAACGTGCAATTACTGGATTGATCAGACGTGAAGCTACGTACTGTATTTAAATACTTTATATGCGATTTATCTTCACAAATGAGTCGAGTTTTTAAGAATAGCCGCGGTGACTCAAAGATGAGGTACTAAGTATGAGGTATGAATTATGAATTACGATTTTAGATTTGAGATTTGAATCGTACCTCTTACATCGTACATCGTACCTCTTGTCAGCTTGTCGGTCTGAGGCTTCGCCTCGCTAGTTCTTGTTGTTATCGTTTATAAGCCAAAATCATGCCTTCCAGGCTTATCAAAAAAATGATTTCTTAATAAGTTATATCTGCTTAAAAAAAGGAGAGTTGAAGGCTTCGTTTTTTAGGCTGGCAAAATTTCATCAGGATTAGATATGTATTGAAAGAAAGGGATTCTATAGCAAGGTTGCCATAATTATGATATGGATTCCATAGGTAGGAAGTGTGATTTACGAGGTACGATTTAAATCGTACTTCGTAAATCGTAATTTGCCAATACTATTGCGAAGGCGCAATCGTCTCTATGGTTGAGCGTATTTCTGAAATGTTAAAGGGCTTGCCTATGAAACCGTCGAAGAGATTGTTGGCAAGACCCTGCTGGACTGGATCGCTGTCACGGTAATAATAGCCGGTGATGATTATGATTTTTATTTTTGGATAATGTTGTCGGACGAAATCGGCAAACTTTAATCCGTCAATATCGGGCAGTTTTACGTCGAGGAAAAGCAAGCTGATATTTAGATGTAACTGCTGGATCAATTCCAACCCCTCTTTTCCGCTGGTTGCGGTATGCGTCTTGTAGCCTTCCAGCATCAAGATATTTTCCAATGCCCAGCACATGTCCACTTCATCGTCTACAATCAGTACCCGTGGTTTTTCTGACATTGCAGTTTCCTCCATGTTTATTTTATTACACTATGGCAAGAATTACGAATTACGATTTCAGATTTACGATTTATTTTTTGAAGTCTTTACGGCAGCGGTAAAAATAGCTACCAACTCATTTGCCTCTTTCAGTAAATTCTCTAATAGTTTGTTATCCATAAGGTTTAATTCAGCAATAAATTCAAGCCAAAATAGAGACTCGTCAGATTCCTCTTCCACAATTTTTAGTTTGTTGATAAAATCTGCCCTTGACTTAGCTCTGCAAGCCGCCCTGTAATTTGCTGCAACAGAAGTAGATGCTTTTATAAGTTGATAAATAATTACTTCAACTCCTCTCGACTTAGGCAGCCTTTCAACCATTTTAAAAACTCTAAGCGCAAAGTTTTTTGTTCTGCTTTGTAGCTTAAGTTAGAAAATCCCCTCTTGGGAGGGGATTTAGGGGTGGGTAAGTCGGTAATTCGTGAAATATTCACTGAGATTTCACGCCCAAGGGACCCACCCCTAACCCCTCCCAAGAGGGGAATTGTAGAGTCTCCTCCCAAGACCTGTCTGCGTGCACCGCACAGACAGGAGGGAATAATTTGTGTAAATCTAAAATATTTTTATCACGACTTCTTTATCGGCAATTTGATCGTAAAGGAAGTCCCTTTCCCCACAGCGCTTTCCACAAGGATAGCGCCTTCGTGATGTTTGATAATACTGTAGGTAATTGACAACCCGAGTCCCGTTCCCTTGCCCACGGGCATCGTGGTAAAAAATGGATCAAATATCTTATCAACATTTTCAGAAGAAATCCCGCAGCCTGTGTCCTTAAAAGTAATCAAGACGCCATTCTTTCCGTCAGTTGCGGTTGTTAGTGTCAAAGTGCCGCCGTCCGGCATGGCGTTAGCCGCATTGAGGAACATATTCAGGAATGCCTGCTTCAGGAGATTTTTCTCCGACTCAATGAGGGGAATATGACGATCCAGATTTTTTTTAATCTCGATTCTCATGAGTACCAACTGTTTTTCAATCAGGGTCAGGGTTTCCATAACCGCATCGTTGATATTGGTAAGCTCAAAACGTCCTTCCGAGGGGCGTACAAACTTCAGCAATTCTTCAATGATCTGCGAGGCGCGTTTGATGCCCGAATAAATTTTTTGCGCACATTCCTTCCTGAGAGTTTCATTTTCCGGGTATTCCAGCAAAAGCTGGGCGGCGGCAGAACTGATACCTAATGGATTTCGAATCTCATGCGCTATGCCGCCGGCCATTACTCCAAGGGAGGCCAGCTTTGCCGAATGAAATAATTGCGATTCCAGTTCCCTCCTCTCGGCAAGGTCTTGTCCAACGCCTACAATACCAACCACCGCCTGCGCGTCATCCCGCATCAGGGCAAAACTCCACGAAATGGGGATTATCTTTCCCGTCTTCGTTTTGAGGCCCAATTCGATGTGCTTTACCGTTTTCCCTCTCGAAAGACCCTCGATGATGGAAACCAGGGTTGCCTTATGTGTATCTGCACAGATTGTTGTCAGCGGCTTACTCAACAACTCCCTTTCTATGTAACCGGAAATCCGCTCTGCCGCATTGTTCCAGGTTAGGATCATTCCCTTCGGATCCAACGAGGTAACGATATCATTGGCGCTTTCGACCACGCCGGCCAGATGACGCTCCGTTTGTCTGACTTTCTCACGCAAACTTACCTGCTGGGTAATATCGTCCATGATGAGCATGACGCTTTCGACAACCCCCTGGTTATCTATGAGTGGGGTCAGATTGTAATAATAAACCCTGGTCGGCAGGCCGGGCGACCGATAATACATCTCCCGTCCCCGATCTCCCACAGATGTCTCAAAGACTGTTCGTATTCTTTCTGAAAGCCGGGTATATTGAAGGATAACGCTAGGAAATATCTCGTCAACGTGCTTTCCGACGGTTTCATATTCGGTTCGGCGTGATTTTTCCAGGAAGTTCTTGTTGGCAATTACTACACGCAGGTTGCGATCAAACATCAGCAATGATGAGGGAATGCACGAAAAGATCATCGTGCAAAGACGCTCATATTTTCTTTCTGACAGGCTCATATTATCAAAATCTGTACTTTTCATATCGTTTCCTAACCCGAACGAGTCGGAAGAGTCCTTGAATGGGAATTTACGATTTTAGCCCCCGAATGAATCTATCGGGGGCGTAATTCGTAAATCGTAAATTTTTGCTAAAATTGTCAAAATAATTTTGGGAAGATACTATAGTTATTCTCTCCCATCTCCAAGAGAAACAAAATGGTATGGCGGCCAGGGACCGGAACACAGAAAGTGGAGTTCGTTCAAACTGGACTTGAGGTCGTTAAATCTGTTTTTAAACTCATTCAAAGAATCCTTGTGGATCAAATAATTCAAAGATACCCCTTGAGAAAAAGATGTATGGGTGTCTCTTTTGTACTTTATGCAGATATCTTCAAATTGCGCGTGACAGGTATTTGCAATTTCATGAACCCATTCATCGTTCTCCTCCCGAGACGCATAATAGATGCGTCGTTGTTGTAAATATGACATGGCAGTGGATGCAGGTGATTGGAGATCAGGGATCGGTGACTCTGTCAACTGTTCACCGACCCCAAATTCCTGTTCCACGCCGGATTGAATTGTAGAGACAGGTTTAAAACCTGTCTCTACAGAGGGGAGGTTTGGGTGGAGGTGAACTGTTATTTTATTCTGAATGATGCGTATCCCCATTTCCAGTTTATCGTGCAGTCGTTCCAGGTCTGAAACAAATACCGCATAGCGATTTTTCAGGAATTCGATTACTCCTGCATCGTCTTTGAACACCGATGAATACCGCATGGGAAGAACGGTCTGTTCTTTCCGAACGGCTTCAATTACCGCTGCGTGGCGTAACACGTTTCCATTTGATACAGGAATTTTCGCCATTGTCACTTCAGATAAAATGGCCATAATGTCTTCGTACTGCAAAGCGTGTACATTAGCATTTCCAATGCCAACCACGTTCATAAGTGGTCTGTGCAATTTCCTCGTTATGCAATATAAATAGTAATACACGATAATGCCTTACCTTTTCCAGTTTTGTAGAAAACAGATTTGCAAGCTACTATAAAGCTGTCCATTCAAATAAATATTTCTCGTTATACTCAACGTTGAAACTTTTTAATATTTTCAAATATTCTTCCTTAAACGATATATTGATATGGTGTCTTTCCTGGTTCTGGATATATTTAACCACCTTATCAATTTGTGAATTTGAATATGAAAATGCCCCAAAGCCTTCTTGCCAGTAAAATTTACCGGATACCCATTTTTTGTCGTTTATAAAATTTGTTGAAAAATGCTTTACGTCTCTTACTAAATCAGAAATCGCAATATCCGGCTTCATCCCAATGAAAATATGAATGTGGTTTGGCATCCCATTGATGCAAATAAGTTTTTGTTCTTTGTTTTGAATTATTCCTGTGATGTATTTATAAAGTTCGTCTTTGTGGTTGTTACTTATTAAATTGCCTCTACCTTTCACTGCAAAAATGATATGGATATATATTTGAGAATATGTATTAGCCATTTATCCATTCGAACCTATAAACTATGGTGACAAGCGCCTAATCTGTTCGAGTTAATCCCCCTTAGAAAAGGGGGATTCTCTATGCCATACATCGCAAACCCGCTTAAATAAAATGAAAATTCCTATACAATAAATATAAAACTCCGATGGAGTTTCGCTTTGCTTGTTTATCTTTGTTCTATAAATATATTGCTCCGCTGGAGCAATTGTTGTCAAAAATCCCATAGGGATTTAATATTTGTAGCGGTTATTTCCCATTTCCATATAAACTCCGTAGGAGTTTAATATGTTTTGCTCTTTTGGAAACACCAGTACAATGAAACGCTGTTTTCCGTGTACATACAATTACAAGATTCGTAATTCGTAAATTCTTTCTATAAATATGTTGCTCCGCTGGAGCAATTGTTGTCAAAAAATCCCATAGGGATTTAATATTTGTAGCAGTTATTTTCCATTCCCATATAAACTCCGTAGGAGTTTAATATGTTTTGCTTTATAGTTTTTCATAACTCCGGACAAAAATTATAGGGCGGCCAGGGACCTGACATTTCAAACGCCAGTCCTTCATTCCTATACTTTTCAGCCAGCATATCCAAAGTATCTTTAAACATAGTAAAGGTCTGCTGTTCTACCAGAAAGGCCGTGTTCATAACCATATCAAGCGGCCTGCCATGGATACTTTTATCAGTGCACTGCAAGAACCGATAGCTATCGGCAAATTGAGATAATGTGAAATCAATATCCTTCAAATACATTTGAAGGTCTTGCTTAAAATTTTCTTCCTTTATCTTACGCATCTTCTTTGCTAATAAATACGCCTCTCCAGGCAATAGTGACGCCTGGTTGTCCATTGTGGATTGTTCCTTATCTTTGTCGCAATTATTCATAAAAATCGTTTTGTCACAAAAAACCTTTACTGACCATTCGGTCTTATCTGCGGTATAATCCAAAAAATTTAGTATCTTTTCCTTATAGGGTATTATGGCCTTAAAGAGGCCTTCCTGGTTTTTATAAATCGTGCAAAACCTTAAAGGGACTACAGGGGTATGCTGCCCTGTTGAAGTATCTTTTTTTTGTAACAGTTCACCCCCTCCCCTAACCCCTCCCACCCCTTCGGCTTCGCTCAGGACAGGCAGGGGCGGGGAATACTCATTGTCCCCTTGTATTCCTCCCCCTGTCCCCCTCACGGAGGGGGATAAAGGGGGAGGCGGGAGGTTTAGGTGGGTGTGATCTGTTACTTTTTTTGATAGACCATGTATCTCCAATCTCCCACGCTCCTCTTCTCTCTCGCTCTCTATTGAAAAAGATGAGGAGATGGGGAGTGGTGGTGAAAGGGGGGAATTCGAGATAACATGCTGGTTCAATGTCGCATGCGTCATAACAAACTCTATCACCTCTTCATGCCTCTTCGCCCTTGGGACAAGCCACGCCACATCAGTCATATTTTTATCGAGTGTCTCCTCATTATATTCCTTTAAGGATACGTGGCTGAGTACAGCAAAAACACCTTCTTGTTCCACAGAGTAGACTTCATGCACACCGTCAATGCCTGTAATTGTATGTGGAAATGATACTGGTGTCCTGGCAAGGCAGTATGTATAAATCCCAAGAGAAGTGTCTGACAGCATAGTATTCGCTTGATTTGTATCGGCTATTCTACTCATTATGATACCCTTACCCAAACGAGTCGAAAATGTCCTTGAATGGGAATTTACGATTTGAGATTTAAATCATACATCGTACTTCCTACTTCTTACTTGATACAGTTGAATTATCCAATATTTCCCTGACCTTTTTTAAAAGCGCCGTTTGAGAAAAGGGTTTGGAAATATAATTGAGCCCTTCTTTAAGGATGATTATTTTATGAATAACACTCTCAGAATAACCGCTCATAAAGAGCGCTTTTATGTCGGGCCGTATTTTCCTTATTTCTTCATACGCCTCCCGGCCATTCTTTGTTGGCATAATCACGTCCAACAACAGAAGATTGATAGTGTCTTTATTTTCCATGAATTTATTTATCGTGTCATATCCATCTACTGCTTCTATAACCTTATAGTTCGCCTCTTCGAGGAGTGACTTTGTAATATTTCTGACCTCTTCCTCATCCTCTGCCAACAGTATCATCTCCGTTCCATTGAGGTAAGCCGGCAGTGGTGTTGGTTTTCCTTCTTCAACTGTTGATTTAATCAGCGGCAAATAAATCCTGAATGTAGCGCCCTTGCCAGGTTCGCTTTCAACATTTATGTAACCCCCGTGTTGCTTTATAATTCCATACGCAATTGATAGTCCAAGACCTGTGCCCTTTCCCACCTCCTTGGTTGTAAAGAACGGTTGAAAAATCCTCCGTTGAGTTTCTTTATCCATACCCATACCCGTATCTTTGACCGATATAAGCACATATTTACCAATCTCGCCGTAACCATAAACTTTTATAAACACATCGTCTAATTCAATAACTTCTGTGGTTATCGTTAAGGTTCCCCCACTAGGCATGGCATCCCTCGCATTCGTTGCAAGGTTTATCAATACCTGCTCCATCTGACCACAATCTGCCATCACAACGCAGTCTTTCTTTGCAGGTACGATATCGAGTACAATATTTTCACCAATAAGCCTCGAAAGGAGGGTTTTTACCTCAAGCATAATCCTATTTATCGGCACGAGGTTTTGGCTGCTTTCCTGTTTCCTGCTAAATGCAAGCAGTCCCTGAACTAAATTAGTAGCCCGTTCTGCGGACTTCAGAATCTTTTGAATATAAAGCCGTGATAGACTGGCGTTTCCTAAATTCTTTTCCAACATATTTCCATAGCCTATGATTATTGCCAGGATATTATTAAAGTCATGTGCGATGCCTCCCGCCAGGGTGCCAACTGATTCTAACTTTTGCGAATGATAGAGCTGTTCCATCAAAGCATTTTGTTCCTCTTCCATCCGCTTCTTCTCTGTCAATAAAATCCCATTTGCACACTTGTAATCAGCCTTTAAAAAATGGATAAAGAGCACAACGCCCACTATGATGATAATACCGGCAGGTATGGGAGCGCTCATGAGCATGAGTCTCATAAAAGAAAGTATCTCATTCTCGTCAATCTCGGTCATTAAAACCCATTCCAGTTGAGGAATGGGTTTTGATGCCCCCGCCACCACGATACCCCGGTAATCTTTATAAAATCCGGCCATTTCTTTCTTTGTTGTCAAACCCGTTACAACTGGAAGTGTGTTAACGGTCTGTTTCAATACAGCGTCCTTTACAAATATGGAATTTGGTAACAGTTCACCCCCTCCCCTAACCCCTCCCACCCCTTCGGCTTCGCTCAGGACAGGCAGGGGCGGGGAATACTCAT
>JAUSDH010000054.1 GCA_030650655.1 Candidatus Brocadiaceae bacterium | reverse complement strand
CAAGATCGTGTTAAAAAATCAAAAGGAAGCTACACTTCTCATTCTTGGAGATACTGGAGCAGGGACGTCTGAAACACTGGAAGCCTTTAGAATTTTAGGTGATGAATATTTGACCGAAATGAAAATTATTGCCGACGATATGGGGTCTCTCAAAATTGGAGCATCGGAAGAAATCGTCGGGTATGGTACTGAAATTGGTGCATTCGTCCGTTTGGATGATTTACAACCAGGCTATGCGTTTGGACAACTTGACCGAACAATTATTATGTGCCCAAGCAAAGTCAACGCCCGAGCTGTTTTGCCAGTGACGACCTATGCAAATATCATGAAAGGGCATCCTGTTAATATGATCCTCTATGCCAATAATTATGAGATGATCGATGAAGACCGTCCAATTCTTGAACAATTGACAACTCCAGAGGACGCCTTGCGGATATTTCGAGAAGGTACCGTAATGAGTAAAGGTACCACCACGTCAACAGGTCTTGTCCATTCCTATTTTGCCAATATTTTTGGGCCCCCTCAATATAAAGAATTACACGAAAAGATTGCACATCGCTATTTTGAGGCGTTTTTTTCCAAAGGGATTTGGGTGGGGCAACTTCGCACCCGATTGGGCATTCCAGGGTGGGAGTCGAAGGGGCCAGAAGCGGCAGCAAAAGAGTTATTCAAGATGATCCAAAATATCTGACGGCACAAAACCAGACGGCTACACGAGGAAAGATAACAATATAGGTTATGAGACCGCCCAGTATTTGTGCCATTAATCCGCATTTACTTCTCGCGATAAGGTGATAAACTTTGTGATGTCGTTTCCACCGGGGCAATTGCCTTCCTTATACACAAAGCGAAGGGCTTTGCAATATTTGGTGTGCTTTACTGTCTTATCATCACCTAGAAACTCATCAATGGATTTAGGTACTTTTTCTCTCATCAGGGGGAAGGATGTCTGACAAGATTGAGCACGCTATCGAACACGCAAAACATTTGATGCCTGATCAAGGCCCATTGCCATTCTTCGTTCATCACAATACCATTCACTACTTTGAAACATACGACTTTTTCGAAGGCGTTAAACAGGCGGGGCGTGCTTATGGCGCCAAAGCGTTTATGTCCGAAGAAGAGTTTCTCCTGGCGTTTGAACGGGGCCGCATCACGGCGGACGTTCTTCAAAAGAAGATCAAAGAATATATCAAGCATCATAAGCTTAATATTCAGCCGGATATTCTGTTTAAGCTCATGACGGAGAATCCTCAGGTTCGCCCAGCACCGGACGCCAGGATTCTGCAGTTTGTAAATGACACTGCGTATCAACGTCCGGGTTATTACAAAGAGGCGATTCAAATCACCCACAATTGTGACATCGACGAGTTGATGCAGCCGATTCTCTTTAAGTTTTTATCCTCCTATTTCGACTTCGGCCTAGCCTATTGGCCCATGCCGAATCGGGAGAAAGGGTTGTGGCAGTGCTTTTGTGAAATTTACTCGAAGAGCAGTTTCTTCAGATCGAAATTTCTCAAGACCTTGAATAGAATCGTCGCCGGGGTGAAACGATACCAATATGACGATGCCACCGCACTTCTGCTTCAACGTTTAGCCATTCCCGATGAACACCTGGACGACTATATGTTCCGTACTCTGTATCGCTATAAGGGTTGGGTTGGAACCATTAAAGCCATGGAAAAGATGCCGGAATGGATTCCAAAACACGATATCAAGGCCGTCTTTAAAGAGGTCATTCCAGTTATCCACGTCCTTGAGCTTGCGGCTATCGAATCCATCTGTGATCTACAAGGATTGAAGGTTCCGGTCTATAAACCGGAGCCCTTGTATGATCCGTATTTTATCGCCTCCATCGTGAGCGCCTTGGACATCAAAAATGACGGCACATTCCCCAGAGAGGTCACCCAATTTACCGACGAAAATCGCCAGGAGATTTGGCATCGCGCCTATGAGGATACCTTCTACAATCAATTCCTTTCGGCGTATCAGCAGTGCGCTATCGAGGCAAAGCCGAAATACAAGCTTTCAAATTATCAAGTCTTTTGTTGCATTGACGATCGGGAGGAGTCTTTCCGCCGCCACATGGAGCAAATAGACCCCGGCGCCGAGACCCTCAGCGCAGCAGGACATTTCGCCCTCGACATGAGATTTAAGGCAGCTCCGGAGAAACATTACCGCAAGATGTGTCCCCATCCTTTGGTAACGCCATCGGTTCAAATCTACGAAGAAGCAGTGAAGCTTGAGGATGCGATGCCCAAAAAACTGCAGCTCTACGGAGAAGTGCAGTGGGCGATTACACAAGCATCCAAGACACTTGTCGGGAGCTTCGTCCATACGATTTTCAGCGGTCTCTTTAATCTCTTGCCGTATACCCTGGACATTCTCTCCCCGAAGTACAGTTCCAAGTTGCGACGGTATCTGGCAGCCCACGAACCCAAGACGCGATTGGTTTACAAGAAAGAAAATCAGGAAAATGAAAAAGGATGGGATCTGGAAGGACGAATCGCCCGCGCCACGGCAATACTCAAAGGCAGTGGGTTTTCTGACAACTTTTCTCCCTATGTGTTCATCCTGGGTCATGGATCGAGTAGCCTCAATAACCCCCACGAAGCCGCCCACGACTGTGGGGCTTGTGCGGGGGGACGCGGCGCGCCCAACGGGCGTCTTTTTGCAGCCATCTGCAACGAACCTGAAGTTCGAGCAGGGCTGGCAAAAAACGGTGTAATCATACCGGATTCGACCAGGTTCATTGGCGGATATCACAACACCTGTAGCGACGAGGTGCTTTTATTCGACCTTCCCGACCCTATAGACCCGCGCCTGCAAAAGTATATAGACTCGATTCGCCGTGCGGCGGCGTTGGATGCAAAAGAGCGCTGCAGGCGCTTTGACGAGGTTAAGACGGACCTTTCGGAAAAGGCCTTTGCCGATTATGCCCACGGGCGCGCGATGGATCTTACCCAGCCGCGTCCTGAATACGGACACTGTACCAACGCAATGGCCATCGTAGGGCCGAGATATCTGACACGATACCTTTTCTTAGACAGGCGCTCGTTTCTGATTTCTTACAATTACAAGGTGGACCCCGCAGGGAAGTCCCTGAGAAACATCCTCGGCGCGGTTGGACCGGTATGTGCCGGAATTAACCTTGAATACTATTTTAGCTTTATTGACAACGAGCATTACGGCTGCGGCACCAAACTGCCCCACAACATCACCTCTCTGGTAGGGGTAATGAACGGACATCTCAGCGACCTGCAGTTGGGATTGCCGTGGCAGATGGTCGAGGTACATGAGCCTACCCGATTGATTCTGCTCGTTTGCTGTAAGGTCGAGACGATGGAAACCATCCTCGGCGAGGCCTTTGGTTACACGAACGAACCTGGACATTTTCAGTGTTTGGTGAAGCACAATTGGATTACCCTCGTGATTCATGATCAAGATCAGGAAAAGCTATTTTTGTGGAAGGGCGGGTTGGATGGCTGGTTTGTGCCGTTCGAAGAAACGGCGGATGTGCCCGAATACAGAGGCGACGATCCGCGGTTTTTCCTCGAGCAGGATCATCTTTTGTTTGGCAAAATTACCTAGGAGTATCCGGTGGAAAACTCTTTAATTACCTATCTTGTGCACTACTTTATATTGTTTCCAATTGCCAAGATACTTTTTATCAACATCCAGTATTTTACCAGCAAACAGGAACCTGGGGAGTACATGGTTCGCAAACTGGTACAATGGGGAAACACTAGTGATTTTATTCACGTCGCTATTGCCTTGTATTTCCTGGGATTTAGGGCGGTTACGGTGCAGATCGAAAACTTCTGCTTCCTTGGCTGGCCATTCATCGTGCATTGGGATCTCCTTACGTTTGTCTTTTTGGCATTCACGACGACAATCATTGCGGTCATTGGCCACTTTTCTCTCTTCTACCTGCACCGCGATGCGTATTATCATAAGTTTTTTTCCCTCTATTTTATCTTTCACTTGTCCATAAAGCTTATCGTTCTCAGTTCCGGCTCTACCTTTTTCTTCATGGGTTGGGAACTTCTGGGCTTTTCTTCGGTACTTCTTATCGCTTTTTATGAGCACCGTTCCAATCCGCTCAAGAACGCCATGCGGGTGTTGTTTATTTACGAGTTCGGAGATATCTTTTTGCTAGCACTGATTGCGTTGCTGCTCTTCTTCCACACCGAAGACATCGCTAAGCTGGCATTGATTCTGGAGAAAAATAGCTGCGAGTGGGCGATGGTCTTGTTGATTTTCGCGTGCTTTTTTAAGTCGGGTATTTTCCCGTGGATATGGCTGCCACGGGCGATGGAGGGTCCCACGCCATCGAGTGCGGTTTTCTATGGTTCGTTATCAACCCATATCCCCATTTTTCTTCTCCTGCGTTTCTGGCCCAAGCAGTGGTCACTTCCGGCGTATTGGCCTGAAGTGTGGACAATTTCACATCCGGCAAATGCCATTGCCGTTGCGATTGCCATTTGCGTATTTTCTGCCTTCATTACTACCCACATGAGCCGGCAGCACTCCGACGCGAAAAATACCATTGCGTATGCCACCATAACACAGTTAGCGATCATCTATATCGAGATATTTCTCGGATTTCGCACCCTGGCGCTGGTTCACGTGGTGTCTCATGGAATCTATCGCACCTTTGAGTTCTTGCGCACTCCGTCATTATTGCATCTTTACCACACCATGGAGACGCGGCGGCCCAAGATGACACATACCGGGAAACACTTCAAAGCGCTGTTTCCCGAGGGGTTGAGAAACTGGCTTTACTCACTCACGATCAATGAGTTTGGCTTTTTCTTACGTTCCTTCGATTTTATCGATTGGTTTCTTGGTCTGAAATTCCTGCGTTTCGATAAGAAAGCGGCGAGACGTTTTACCATCATGATTACCGTAGTATGGACAGTCTTTAGCATCATAATTTTCCTTCTCAGCAGAAATGATTTCACCGTGGAATGTACTGGTGATGGAAGCGGGAATACCGTCACGGCTTTCATTGTCAACTGGAAATATTTCAACGCAAAAGACGAGATATTGTTGGCTCTAGCGGTGGGTTTCACCGTACTAACCTTCTATAATATCCGAAAAGTGGGCATGTTTTTCACGACCCTCGCTTGCTCAGCGGCCACGGTAGGAATCGAACACACGTTGCTGTTGGTAAGGTATATGGACGCGTCAAATCTGCTTTACTGGATATCTTTGATTGTCCTTGCCGTTGTCTTTGCGGGGCTTGCCTTCTACTCGGCGTATGTCTTCTCAAATGGCAATGAGAATTACTCAAGCTATACCGCAAAGCTCTCCCGTACTACCCTTGCGAACTTACTGCTGTTTATCGCTGGTCTCGCTATTGTGGGCGTGCCGGGTCTCGGCATTGTCTTGGCGTGGGAATATCTCATCCACTATACTGCGCAGGTCGCGCCTTATATGGTTGTGAAGGGATTCTTTATCATTAAATTGGACACACTGCTGGTATTCCTGTTTTACTTTAGCAACTTCCTCGGTTTCCCTGACCATAAGGTGCAGGTATTGCATCACTACAAGCGAGATACCCTGCATCTCCGCTGGGTACAGAAGCACGCCTAATCCAAGCGCAGGTCGCTTTTTCTCCACACCCCGACCTACGTCTTAGCGAAAAGGTTTTGCAATTACAAGTTCATAACAGTGATAAATTGTTTGTAAATAATAAAGATTTTACCCCATTTGCTCATTTGCTTTATTTAAAATCGCTGGTAAATTTTTCTAAAGAACTAAATTGTTACATTTTTTTTATGAATATTTTGCATAACCTGATTAGACTGTGTATAGACAGGTATTCTCGAATTAAAAATATTCAAATTTAATAAGGAAGGCTCAAATCCCAATTTAGATTTCCAGTCAAACGAATATTGGAAAACGTCAAATTTTTTTGTTGCAAATGATGGACACGCTTTGCTATATTAATAACGTAATTTACACAACAAACGTGATAATTAATAGTTACACAAGAATTAATTAGAGTTTTGAATAATTTATTTTATGTAAGGAATCGAAGTAAATGATCAATAAAGAAGTAAAACAGCGGATTATTAGTGACCTCAGAGTGCATGAAAGCGACACGGGTTCTCCGGAGGTACAGGTAGCATTGCTAACAGAACGAATTAATCATTTAAGCGGCCATCTGAAGGAACATAAAAAAGACCATACTTCTCGCAGGGGACTGCTTCAAATGGTTGGACACAGGTCAGCACTGCTTAAATATTTATCAGGCAGAGATAATGATAGATACAAAAAACTCATCAATAAACTTGGTATACGGAAGTAAATCAAAGTATTTAGGAGGAAGTTATAGACCTATCCCAAATGTATAAAAAAATTCAAATCATTCATCCCTTTTGCTGGTCAAGGCAAATAATAAATAAGTTTGGAGGTATTAAATGGCGTATTGTAAAGTAGAAAAGTTGATCGGCAAAAGAACCCTCAGTATAGAAGTAGGTAAAATTGCAAAACAAGCTGATGGTGCAGCTATCGTTCGATACGGAGATACGATGGTCTTGGTCACAGCAGTATCAGCACCAGAAGAAAAAGAAGAAGCTTCTTTTTTCCCTCTAACCGTAGATTACAGGGAAAAAATGTATGCCGCCGGAAAGTTTCCAGGCGGTTTTTTTAAGAGAGAGGGAAGACCTACCTTAAAAGAAACATTAACCATGCGGTTAATAGATCGTCCCATCAGGCCACTCTTTCCAGAAACATACCTCCGCGAAGTCCAAGTCATGTCCATGGTTTTTTCCGCAGATAAAGAAAATGACCCCGATATCCTTGCTATGATCGGTGCATCTGCTGCTTTATCTGTTTCAAGTATTCCTTTTTGCGGACCAATAGGTTCTGTAAGAGTAGGCCAAATCAATGGAGAATTTGTTATCAATCCAACCCATGCTGAACTGGCGCTGAGCAGCATTGACCTTGTCGTGTCAGGAACGGAAGAAGCGGTAATGATGGTCGAGGCATCCAGCAAAGAAATCCCTGAAGAACAGATGGTCAATGCTATTATGTTTGGGCATACCTTCATCAGGGAAATCGTACAACTCCAGAGGGAACTGTTGGTTAAGTGCGGAAAAGAAAAACAACCTATTCCACCATTAAAAATTGATATGACCCTCACGGAGGAAATTAGAAAGAAATACTACTCGAAAATATTAGAAAGGAATCAAACGCCAGGAAAAGATGCACGAAAGCTGGCATTAAACGAAATACTCAATGAAATTATAAATAAATATTGTATCGATAAAGAAGGTGCACCGACAAAAAAGGTAATTAAGACAATCTTTGAAACAATTGAAACACTCGTAGTCCGCGACCAAATCATACAAGAAGGAAAGAGACCTGATGGGCGCGGATTAGCGAATATTCGCCCTATTTCCTGTGAAGTAGGCATTTTACCCAGAACTCACGGTTCAGCCTTATTTACAAGGGGTGAAACGCAGGCTATTGTGGTGACAACGCTGGGCACAACCATGGACGAACAAAGAGTAGATACCATTGAAGATGAATATTCGAAAAAATTCATGTTGGACTACAATTTTCCTCCTTTCTGCGTCGGCGAGGTAAAACCATTGCGTGGGCCAGGTAGACGTGAAATAGGACACGGAGCACTTGCAGAACGGGCATTGGAGGCCGTGTTACCCCTACCAAGCAAGTTCCCATACACGATTCGAGTCGTTTCTGATATTATGGAATCTAACGGTTCGTCTTCAATGGCCTCAGTTTGCGGCGGAACCATTTCCATGATGGACGCCGGCGTTCCAATACATGCGCCAGTTGCAGGTATAGCCATGGGTTTGATTAAAGAAGGGAACAACGTATGTATACTATCGGATATCTTGGGAACTGAAGACCACCTGGGCGACATGGATTTTAAAGTTGCAGGAACAGCAAAAGGCGTTACTGCCCTGCAAATGGACATCAAAATCGCCGGAATCACAGAAAAAATAATGCGGGATGCCCTAACACAAGCGAAAGAAGGCCGACTTCATATCCTTCAGGAACTCGCAAAGGTTATTGAAAATCCAAGACCAGAGATTTCTGTATATGCGCCAAAAGTGATTCATATTAAAATTAATCCTGAAAAAATTGGCCTGATTATTGGGCCCGGCGGTAAAAATATCAAGAAAATACAGGAAGAAACTTCTGCAAAGATAGAGATCGAAGATGACGGTACTGTCATTATTTCTGCAGCGCTTACCGAATCGGCGCAAAAAGCTAAGACATGGATTGAACGTATGACAGAGGAAATCCAGGTTGGTAAAACCTACACGGGAAAAGTACTTTCCTTAAAAGAATACGGTGCCTTTGTGGAAATAATTCCAGGACATGATGGACTGGTACATATTTCTGAACTGTCTGACGGCTATATTGAAAAAGTCGAAGATGTTGTCAAGGTAGGCCAGGAAATTATGATAAAGGTAATTGGAATAGACGATCAAAAAAGAGTTAAGTTGAGTAGAAAGGCCGCCCTCAAAGAGAAAGAGCAGTTCAACCCTCCAAGTGTTTAAAGACATTACACTTTACTTGGCTATTTAAAAGTTGTATCAGTTAGTTTTAGTGAATCATGTAAAGATATTTAGTAAAAAGAGGAGCGGTAGAAAAAAATTATAAGTTTTATCCATTATTTATATCTTTTGGTCTTTTTAGGAGGAGAGAGAAGGCATAAAGGATAGAACATGAGTTGATGTGGATGTTCATGTTTGAACTGTTTTAAGTTGTATTTATTCAATTAGGAGAGCAATAGTTATGGCGATAGGTAAAGTTAAGTGGTTTGATGCAAAAAAAGGTTTTGGTTTTATTGAGCAAGAAGGCGGTGGCGATGTTTTCGTTCACTATTCAAATATTGGCGGCGATGGATTTAAAACACTGGAAGACGGAGAAAAGGTAGAGTTTGACATCGTTGAAGGGGCAAAAGGTTTACAAGCTCAAAAAGTAACTCGCGTCGCCTCCTAAAGACAAATATATCAACAACATCTTAGAGCCAGGAAGAAAGCAACCAAGCCCGTCTTCCTGGCTCAATTTTTTTAATAGAAAATGTGATCCAGTACTTAATTGGTGCAGCAGTATCTATTCTTATTTTTGTTCCAATGGCCTTCTTTTATGTACGAAGAGCTATTGATAAGACAAAAAACCTTGAGATAAGGGCAATAAACTCTGAAAGATTAGCTTTTGTTGGTACCCTGGCAGGAGGGCTTGCCCATGAAATTAAAAATCCCTTAAGTACGCTCAATATCAATCTTCAGCTCCTCAAGGAAGAACTTCAGAGTATGACAGGAGAAAACGGTAAAAGAGCATACACGAAAACTCAAGTTTTGCAAAAAGAAGTACAACGCCTGGATGAAATCCTGAATGATTTTCTAAGATTTGCGAAGGGACAAGAACTGGAACTGAAAGACCATGATATGAATGAGATTCTGGATGAGGTGGTAGATTTTGTTACCCCAGAAATCAAACAAAAAAAAATATTGATCCTAAAAAGCTATGATGCCAATCTCCCTCTGTGTCGTATAGATAGTAATCTTATAAAACAGGCAATCCTGAATATCATTATCAATGCCGAACAAGCAATGGAAAATGGCGGGGAACTTATGGTACGTACTTCCCGGGATAAAAAATACATACAAATAGATATAACAGATACCGGTCCAGGTATTCCAAAAGATATTATCGACAAAATATTTCAAGTCTATTTTTCCACCAAAAAGACCGGAACCGGTCTTGGTCTTCCAACAGCAAAACGTATTATCGAAGACCACAGAGGGACTATTTTAGTTCAGAGTGAAGAGGGAAAGGGAACCAACTTTTCTATAACATTACCCACAAATTTACCCCTTAATTAAGACCTATCAATGAACAAAACCGCTATTCTTGTTATCGATGATAATGAAGAGCATGCAATCGCCACAGCAGAGGCACTGCAAAAGGTGGGGTGTAAATGCCTTATTGCAACGAGTGGCAAAGAAGGATTGAAAAGCATTGAAGCAGGAGAAATCGATATTGTAATTACTGACTTAATTATGCATGACATTGATGGCTTACAAATACTTAAAACAACAAAAGAAAGATTGCCTGAAGCTGAGGTAATCCTTATCACTGGTTATGGTACGGTAGAAACTGCTGTAGATGCCATGCAGAAAGGGGCAGCTACATACCTTTTGAAACCCATCAATATTAATCACCTCCGCGCAGAAGTTGGCAAGCTCGTTGAAAAACAAGGTCTTATAAGGAGTAACAGAGAGTTGCACAAACAGCTTGATGAAAAATTTGGGCTGTCCGGCATTATAGGGAATAGTCTAAAGATGCAGAAGATATTAACCATCGTCAATCAAATTTCCGGAACTACGGCTACAGTACTAATAACGGGTGAAAGCGGTACAGGGAAAGAACTCATTTCAAAGATTATCCATAATAACGGCCCCAGGAAGAATAACTCCCTGGTAATCTTAAATTCTGCCGCTATCCCTGAAAATCTCCTTGAGAGTGAACTTTTTGGACACGAGAAAGGCGCTTTTACCGGAGCCATGTACCAGCGGAAAGGAAAATTCGAGTATGCGCATCGTGGCACCTTATTTTTAGATGAAATCGGAGATATGCCTCTTTCCACACAGGTCAAGCTATTACGGGTAATCGAAGATGGTGTGGTCACGCGTGTTGGTAGTAATGAGTCCATCGAGATCGATGTTCGTCTGGTCGCCGCGACAAATCAGGACCTTGAGAAACTTATAAAGGAGGGAAAATTTAGAGAAGACCTGTACTTTAGGCTGAACGTCGTTTCTATCAAATTACCTCCACTTCGAGAGAGATTTGAAGACATTCCACTGTTCATCGATGCATTTCTCCGTGAATTTTTACAAATACACAATAAAAAAGTCTCGATTCTCTCTCCTGAGGCACGAAAGATTCTGTATAAATATCCCTGGCCTGGAAACGTGCGGGAATTAAAGAACTGCATCGAAAGTATGGTTGTAGTAAGCATGAAAGACACAATAGACATAGAAGACATACCGGATCATATATTACAACGTAGCAGCGAAACATCAACAGTACCCAGTCTGGTGGCTGGAATCACCATTGAAGAAGCCGAAAGGGAACTCATCAAAAGCACATTAGCTAACGTGGGCGGAAATAGAGAAGAAGCGGCAAAGATGCTTGGTATTGGAGAACGCACCCTTTATAGGAAACTGGATCGCTACGGCCTTAAATAACATTTACACAATAGAGATTTGGTACAATATCACAACTGTTTGTGTACACAAAAAATCAATTTATAAAACAGAAAAATAAGTATGCTAGAAATCAAATTATGCGCCAATTGTAAAAGAAGTCTTTCTAGAAAAGACATCGACGCTGGACATGCTGTTTATCAAGAAGATGGGAAACTGCTTTGTCGAGAATGCCTTACCCTTAAAATAAAAAAAGAAAAGGGTTATGAAGAAAAAGATTTTGTCCTGGAATCATTATTAAACGAAGTAAAAAATATTAACCGAACGTTGACTTACGAACCTGCCTCGTGGTTAATTATTCTTGCATCCGTTATTCAATGCTTTGTTTTTGGCTCACTCATTTTTGCTTACCTTCATCGTAATAGCGATGTCCATGCTTACCTCTTGCTTTCGCTAGTATTTCAGGTAATGGCGTTAACTTTTTTTGTAATAAAAAAATAGAACCAGGAACTAACAGAAAATGTCTTGACATTATTTGTATTATTTTTATAATAAGCATATATTGTTAAATAATAATGGTTACATTTAATCAAAAGGAGGTTTTAGCATGAGCATAAAAGTTGGTCAAAATGCACCTGAGTTTACGCTGCAGGGTGTCGTGGGAGACAAATTTAAAGATGTATGTTTGGACGAATTTAAAGGGAAGTGGGTTGTGCTTTTCTTTTATCCACTGGATTTTACCTTTATATGTCCTACAGAAATTACTGAGTTTTCAAAGCGAGATAGTGAGTTTAAGCAGCTCAATGCGCAGGTGTTGGGGGCGAGCACTGACAGTGTTTATTCCCACAAGGCATGGCTGAAAGAGCTCGGAAATCTTAACTATCCACTGCTCAGCGATATTACCAAAGAGGCTTCCAGAAAGTACGGGGTATTGCTGGAAGAAAAGGGTATTGCATTAAGGGGCACGTTTATTATTGATCCTGAGGGGAAATTACGATACCAATTGGTCCACGATCTCGGCATCGGTCGTAGTATAGAAGAAATACTGAGGGTATTAAGGGCATTACAGACAGGAGAACTATGCCCGGTCGAGTGGAAACCCGGCAAAAATACCTTAGGCAAGGCATAAGGAAAAACAATTCAAAATAATCAAGGGTGTGTCTTGTAGAGACAGGTTTGAAACCTGTCTCTACATCATCAAACGACCGTTCGCCTCTACTTAACTTCTTTTTCAACCCGGCACAATAATCCCCTTAGTTGATATGAACCAAATGCCGGATCATAGGGCGGTGCATTACTGGTAAGCATATTGGCATTGGATTCCCAAACACCGTAATCAGGCGCAGATTTCTCAGGAAACCACCAGGCGTGCTCAACATTTATCACTCTGGGATGAATATCCTCTGTAACTAAAGCTTTCATTCGTATGCTACCTCTTGGGGAAGTCACAATAACCCAATCTCCGTGTTTGATTCCATGTAAACTGGCAACTTCTGGATGCATTTCCACTTGGGGATAAGGTCGCCGTTTTCTCAATGACGGTATCTGTCTGTGTTCACTCTGAAAAAACTCCCTCCTCCGACTACCCGTAGTAAGTATATAAGGAAATTCCTTAGCCAATTCAGGAGTCTTTACAGGACTTTCAGGTGGTTCTTTATAAGTAGGCAGAGGATCATAGCCCATCCTTTCCAGCGTTCTGCAATACAGTTCAAGCTTCTTAGAAGGAGTTCTAAAACCATTCCGTTCAAATTTCTTATACTCGTGCGGCGGATGTATGAAAGTTTGCTCCTTAAGTTTTTGGTAGGTTATACCCAACGGCTCTAATTGATAGTTCATGACATCTTCCAGGCTCTCTTCACTGCCAGGCAAATTAAGCCTTCTGGACATTTCATCTATTATCCATTCGTCTTGCCTGCACTCACCAAGCTGCGTAATCTTCTGCTGCGCCATGACCATATTTTCAACCACTAAGGGATAACCAATAACCTGTTCTACCTCTGGCCACAAGGCCGCGGGAAGGACGTAATCAGCTATTGCAGCAGTAGGCGTCATAAAAAGGTCGGTAACTACTAATAAGTCTAATTTTAGTAAACTTTCATACACTTCCTTAGCATTTGCCACAGTAGTCAACGGATTGCCGCCAAATATTAAAAGCGCCCTAACCCGGTAAGGTTCACCCGTCCGCATGGCTCTAAAAAGCGTTGGAATATGGGCTGATGGCATAAAGGCGCGCCATCCACCGAGGAGTTTGAAATGCTCAGCGCCGAGACGTTTCTTCAGCATCCCTTCCGGCAGTTTATCTTTTAGAGTCGGGTAACTACGAATTATGTTCATTCCAAGAATATCGCCGCCGGGGATGTCGATATTTCCAGTCAATCCTCGCAGAATAGCAACAGCCCTCACCGTCTGTAAAGAATTGGGGTTCTGCTCGATGCCAAGCCCCCACTCCAGCACAGCGGGTTTATTCAGCGCATACGTTTTTGCTGCCTTTATAATATCCAATGAAGGTACCCAGGTGATTGCCTCTGCCCATCCCGGACTAAAAGGTTCAACGTGTTTTTTCAGTTCATCAAAACCTGTAGTCCACTTTTCTACAAACTCTGCATCGTAGATGTTTTCTTTGATAATAACATGTATCATCGCAAGGGCAAGGGCAGCGTCTGTCCCAGGTCTTATCGGCAGCCATTGCTGGCAATACTTACCGGTTTCTGACCTTCTGGGATCAACGGCAATGCCCAAAGCGCCTTTATCCAGCGCCCTTTTCACAGAGATGGACAGTTCTCCATCCGGTCCTGATACTAAAGGATTGTGTCCCCAAAACAGGATACACTTTGGAGAAACCTCTCCGTAATAATCCCCCACCACAAACCCGCCATAGGTGAGATTGCTTACCGTAATCCTGGGGATGAAACATTGTGCAAGACCCGGTTCGTACCAGTTCGGTGTTCCAAGGGCGTTTGCAAACCTCACGACATGCATATAATGATGCCGTCCGGTTCCCTGCCCCAGGGCTATCGATTCAGGGCCTGTCTCTTTGCGGAATTTATCCAGTTGAGAGGTGATTTCACTCAGCGCTTCATCCCAGGAGATACTTTCCCATTGCCCGCTGCCCCTCTCTCCCTTTCGGCGCAGCGGCTTGCGAAGACGGTCGGGATGGTTTGCAATCTCAGGAGTCACAACACCCTTAACGCACATCCAGCCCTTATTCATAGGTGAAGCCGGATCTCCTTTGACCCTCACAACCTTGCCGTCTTTAACAAAGACCAGGACGCCGCATCCGCCATGACAACTTCTGCAAACACTCCTGAAAACCTGCTCGCCATTTCGCAGTTTCACTAATGCATAACTCCTGTAAAATTCATTCAACGTTTCGGCTAATAGTACTGTTATGTTTTAAGTATATGTTATTTTAAGCCATCAAATCAACTATTTTGGGAAGGAGATGAATATGATATGGGCAAAAGGTTCGGTGAGTACCTGGGTTATCTTCAAATAACCAAGTCCATAATAAGGAGCAAATAAGTTACTGATTGTATTTTTGAGTATAATAACTCGATGAAAAATTAATCGAAAACAGATTCATTGCAATAAAAAAGGTGACCGTCACCCCTAAGGATGACGGTCACACATTCATGCAAATACATCAAGAAGGATATGACTGGTTACTTACTTCACTTTTTTCGACAGAAGAATTATTCCCCTTTTAGTGACCTTATTCATTTCAATCTCTATCTCTTGCGTCTCAGCTTCTTCCAGTTTTACCGATGTCTTTGCAGGTCTGTACCTCTTTTTCTTCGCCTTAATCACGTATGTGTCCGCATCCAGGTCATTAAACTCAAAGAACCCATCCTTATCAGCGGCCGTCTTGGCATTGTACTTCGTCTTCAACCCCTTAAGCGCCAACCTCACATTCTCAATGGGGTCCCCCTTTATATCCCTCACATAACCATAAATCGTCCCGGTTACCGACACCTCCAGCATGAGCGTCTTTACTTCATATGCCTCCCCTTCATCAAGCGATATATCCACGGACGCAGACTGGTATCCGCTCTTGGACGCACGAAGGGCATAGTCGCCAGCCGCCAGATTTTCAAAGAAATAATAACCATCCTCATCTGTTTCTGTACTTTCGGAGTAATTATTTGTGCCAGTTAGTGATATAGAAACATTCTTGAGTGGAAACTCGTCCTCGTCATTTACAAAACCATAGATGATGCCAGTTCCACTTGCCGTAGGGGTTGGCGAGGGAGATGGTGATGGAATCGGTGACGGCAATGGTGGTAGTGTAGGTGTTGCTATAGTTGTCGTGAAGCTCCACGTATAATCAGATGCCAT
>JAUSDH010000045.1 GCA_030650655.1 Candidatus Brocadiaceae bacterium | reverse complement strand
AGAGGCAATCTTTGCCAATAATTCAATACTGGGCAGGCGATTGTCTTTTAACCCCTCAAGACGGCCGATCATGGGCTGGCTTATGCCGAGGGCATCTGCGAGTTCTGATTGCGAGAGTCCTGCTTCTTCTCTGGCGATTTTAATTTGTCTTGCAATTGCAACCCTCAATCTGGCTTTGTCCAGCAGGGTTTTAAATTCGCGGTCTTTTTCCTGTTTGTTAATAGCATCTTCTAGGCGATAAATATCTTTCACGTGAGTATGGGTTTTCATAGAAAGAACCCCTGTATTTTGATTTTTAAATAAGTTTTTGTAGGCCATCTATCGTAAGACCGGCTTTTTTTATTATATTGTTGAGCGTGCCTTTTTTCAGTTCTTTGTGGTTCGGAACTATTACGGAGATATTTTTATCAAGATTGTGCAGGAAGATATGGCTACCTCGCTGATGGTCAACAACAAAACCACACCGCCGAAGCGCCTTGACTACCTGCCGTCCTGAAAAGGTTTTGCTCACATGGTTACCTCTACTTCCTTAACGGTAACCCCCGGCTTTAATTTTATCTCATTCAGCTTTTCCAGTCCTTCCAGATAGCAAGCAATCGCATCCCTTGCATTTTCCAAGGCGTCTTCTATTGTCTCGCCCTGAGTAAAACACCCATCAAGCGCTGGCACTGTTGCATTGAACCCACCTTCCTCTGCCGGTTCTAATATTACATTAAATTTCATAATCACCTCCATAGTGTTGAATACTTTTTAAAATTGTTTTAATATGTAGCATGGCTATCGCCTACACAAAAAAGTTTACTTTATTACCAGCCACGTAATCAATTCAAAATCTGTTGTCTCTGATACCTGTGATTGCTGGTCGGGTAATATGGCATTTCTTCCTGATAATAAATGGTGCATCACTCTTTTCCTGAACGTGCTTACAATGGCATCCACAGCCTTTCCAAGCAGGTTGCTATAATCCTTCATATTATTGCCATTGTCGGTCTGTTCGTCAAATAAACGGCACAATGCCTTGTATGGATCTGTTTTCCCGGCACAGAGCAAGCGATACATGTCGAGTATCTGTTTTGGCTGGGTAAACGTATACCGTACAACGCCGTCGCCTCTCACATAGACCAGGAAATATGGCTGTAATGGGTTTACCTTCTCACAACCAGAACCATCCACCTTTTGCCTGAGGCAGAAAACCACCCCTTCGCCTATGAGGTCTTTTGTTGCCTTCTCTAATCTGGAATAGTCTGTCAGGTGTGCGTTTTTACCGGACGGAGAAGGCACAACAGCATAGAGCCCCAGTGGGGCATCCTCTAATACCTTTCTATTTGCCTCTATGTATTTACTCAACTCAATTCTGAAATCATCTAAAGTGAATTCGTTCAGAGTAACGCTCTCACCCAGGTCTTCGAGGTCGAGCACTTCGTCCTTTAATCTTAGCAATTGCTTATCCCTGTATTTTAAGTCGTCTTTGATCAATTCCCTGATTGCCTCTGTGTTCAGGATATTATCCTCAGTAGTAGCTGCAATGTCCACCAGCGCCATGCGCGCCTCCACGCGGTTTTTAAGATTGATATACTTATTTAAGTCATCTGTAGGCCAGAAATTGACCAATTGGACTGCTTCATTGATAGAGCCGATACGGTCAATCCTTCCAAAGCGCTGGATTATTTTTACAGGATTCCAGTGGATATCATAGTTGACCAGGTAATCACAATCCTGCAGGTTCTGTCCTTCTGAAATACAATCAGTGGCGATTAAAATATCAATTTCTTCATCTTGCGGCATGGAAGCGATTTTGTTTCGTTTTTTGGAAACTGGTGAGAAATTCGTTAGTATATGGTTAAACTCTGTTTGCGCCTTGTAACCTTTAGGCATAAAGGTGGTGCTGCAATTACTGGCGCCGCCTGTTACTAAAGCGATATGCACCTTCAACTCATTGAAAACCCAATCTTTTAAGGCATCATAAAGATACACGGCGGTATCGGCAAAGGCAGTAAATACTATGGCCTTTTTATTAGGTTTACCATCTCTGGTCAGGGTGGGGATTTTAACCTTATTTTCAATAAGCTTTTTTAACTCTTTGAGCTTGGCGTCTCTTTCTACATTTATACTTTCTGCACTTGAATATAGAATACTCAATTGTGCCTTGTCTTTTTGCAAATCCCTAAGCCAATCGTCTAATTTTAAATGCGCCAGTTTATAAGTCAGCTTCTTACCAACTTCCATTGCCTCTTTTAATTCTTCATCTTCAATATCGTCAATAGTTAAGTCGTCAAAATCCAGATCAGGATTTTCGCTTTGAAATTGTTTAAACCGCCGAATCCTATCCTCCAAATCCTCAATTTTACTGATAGTCCTACCCATAGTTATTGCAAAAGACCTGATAGAACTTTCGAGCCGCTTCATGAAATTTAACTACATCAAACCGATTAAATAGTGTTAACGATAAGATTGGGTAAAAGGGAATAAGAAAATCTTCATTACTTTTAATGTTCCATCCATTTCTTCG
>JAUSDH010000042.1 GCA_030650655.1 Candidatus Brocadiaceae bacterium | reverse complement strand
GCGCCTGTCGAGATGTTTGAAACCGTTGTAGCCTTGAAACCAAAGGAAGAATGGCGCAAAAAGAAGATTGAGTACAAATTTTTAAACTATGTCCCCTCGTTCCTCCACCCTGTTTTCCATTTATTTTTGCCCGATGAACGAACGATTACCAAACAGGAACTCATTCAGGAAATGGATGAAGCTATGAGAATACCAGGCGTGGCAAATATATGGACACAACCAATCGTGAACCGAATTGACATGCTGGCAACAGGTATCCGTACATCGGTCGGCGTCAAGGTCTTTGGACCAGACCTTAACGTCATACAGCAACTGGCACTTGACGTCGAAAAAGCGTTAAGAGATGTCCCCGGTGTGGCAGACCTTTATGCTGAAAGAGTTACGGGAAAACCTTACATGGAATACAAGATTAAACGTGAGGAAATCGCCCGCTATGGTGTCAATATACAGGATGTGCAGGATATTATTGAGACAGCCATCGGAGGAGAAAATATTACGACGACGGTAGAAGGTCGTGAACGATACCCCGTGCGGGTCAGATACATTCGGGAACTCAGGGATAACTTTGACGCATTGAAAAGGATTTATGTCTCCAGTTCCACAGGTGCGCTTATTCCTCTTACGCAAGTTACCGATATTCGATATGTGATGGGGCCCGCTATGATCAGTAGCGAAAATGCCCTCCTGAGGGCTTATGTCCTAATGAACGTACGTGGCAGAGACCCGATGAGTTTTGTAGAAGAGGCATCCAAGGTCGTAGCACAAAAAGTCATGATACCCAATGGGTATTTTATTCAGTGGAGCGGTCAGTTCGAAAACCAGGTCAGGGCGAGAGCGAGATTACAAATCCTTGTGCCTCTATCAATGTTTCTTGGCTTTATCCTGATTTTCATGGCATTCAAATCTTTTCCACAAACGATGTTTATCTTATTTGCAGGAATACCTACAGCTATTGCAGGCGGTGTCTGGCTTCAATACCTGTTTGGCTACAACTTCAGTGTTGCTGTGTGGGTAGGCTTTATTTCTATCTTCGGTATTGTGGACGACGATTCTATCCTTATTACCACCTATATCAATGATTTGTTCGGTGAACGAAAAATGAAAAGTGTTCAGGATATCCGTGACACAATCTTTATGGCAGGAACCCGAAGAATACGACCTTGTATAATGACGGCCGCTACCACATTTATCGGCTTAATTCCCATCCTGTGGTCAACAGGCGCCGGCGCCGAGGTAGCTAAACCCATGGCGATCCCCTCCATTGGCGGTATGGCGATGGCGCTGGTCAGCGTCTTTATCATCCCCTGCCTGAACGCCTGGCACAAGGAACACAAGTTTCAGAAAGCGTTAAAGAAAGACCCGAGTATTGTTGAAACAGGAATTATTGTATAATGTTAGTTTATGTAAAATACTATTGACAATGAATCAAGTAATTATTAGTATTTTTATTGATACTACCAGTAAATATTTGATTAAAGGATTATTTTTTAAGGAACTAAATATGTCCAAAAAGCTCCATGTTATTTTCGATGGTAAGGTTTTACGACCTGAAGAACCAGTCGATTTGAAGCCTAATGCGCACTATATTGTAACTATCGAACATGAAAATAAAATAGCCGAACAGAACCTTTGGGATGTACTTGAAGACCTTACAGGAAAAGTTGAAGGTCCTGAAGACTGGTCACAGGAACACGACCATTACCTGTATGGCACACCTGAACGGGAAACAAAATAATGGAGGTAACCACATCTCGTTTTTTTCTTGGCACTTCTTATGTATTAGCATTACTCAATCCACGCGACACACATCACAATAAAGCTAAAGAATTGTTTTTTAAACTGCGTACAGCTCAAGAAATATGGACAACAGAGGCCATACTAATCGAAGTAGGCAATTCATTAGCTTCCACAAATCGTTCTGCCGCAGTTAATATTATTAATAGTTGTTATGTTACTGCTAATTTGAAAGTTATTTCTGTAGATAATGCATTATTTCGGCAAGCAGTAGAATTTTATCATACACACAAAGATAAGCAATGGGGGTTAACTGACTGTATTTCATTCATCGTAATGCAATATCACGGTTTGACAGAAGCTTTCACTACCGATGAACACTTTCAGCAGGTAGGGTTTAAAGCTTTGCTACGCTAAGTCTGCCCCAATTACTTTTCAATGTATTATGATTAACAGGCGCCAATGCAGAGGTGGCTGCACCCTATGGCAATCCCTTCTATCGGAGGTATGGCGATGGCGATGGCGCTGGTCAGTGTCTTTATCATCCCCTGTCTGAACGCCTGGCACAAGGAACACAAGTTTAAAAAGGCACTAAAGAAAGATCCGAGTATTGCAGAAACAGGCATGATTATATAACTTATTAAAGAAATCAAGTGTTGGTAATATTGAACTTGTTGAATAGTAATTCCTGCCTCTTTAAAAGAGAATGACAATGATAGCACTGATAGTAACGACTGTTTTGTATTTGACACTGTTGATGGGTTGTGCGAGCCAGACACTTCAACTACCAATATCCACGAACGACCCGGCAAATCCGAACGCCCCGGAATCTGCGTTTTCTCCACGGCCCAATTTGCTCCAAGCCGAGGTACCTGTCACAGCGGAACAAACAGTTGCCGAACCAACATCGCCTGCATATCCACCCATAACGCCGCCGACAATAATTTATACCTGCCCGATGCATCCAGAAGTAGTGCAATCAAGCTTTGGCAGATGCCCTAAGTGTGGGATGAGGCTAGTTCCGGCAGAACCTTCCAAAACCGAACCGGAGGGTAAACAATGACACATAGATTGATAACTATATTTATAACGCTCCTGTGTATTGGAGTACTTACTGGCTGCGCTTCGGTTCCTAAAGAGGCAGGGTTTCCGGACGTCCAGAAGCTCATAGAACAGCGCCTGGGTAGTCGGGTGCATTGGAATCAAGGCATTCCAGAGGATGCGGCGGTGTCTGATGCCGTCATGTCCATGCTACAACAGGAGCTAACCTTGGATGAGGCCGTACAGATTGCATTGCTCAACAACCGATCCTTACAGGCGACATATGAAGAATTGGGCATTGCTCAGGCCGACCTTGTTCAGGCTGGTTTGTTGCGGAATCCGCTCTTTGGAGCCAGTTTCCGATTCCCGGATAAGACCGTGGGAGGGCATCGCAGTACCAACACAGAGTTTTCAGTGGTTCAGGATTTTCTTGATTTACTTGTGCGTCCTTTACGGAAAAAAGTGGCTGCAGCGCAGTTTGAGCAAACGAAACTGCGTGTTGGTAACACAATTTTGAACCTTGCAGCAGAAGTACGGTCAACTTATTACGCCCTTCAAGCAGATGAGCAAACACTAGAGATGCGCCGAACTATAGTCCAGGCCACGGAAGCAGCGGTTGACATTGCTACCCGTCAACACGATGCCGGCACTTTAAAAACGTTAGATCTTGCAAATCAACAGGGATTCCATGATCAAGCGAAATTAGACATGACAAGAACAGATATACAGATCGTTGCTGACCGCGAGCGTCTAAATCGACTGATGGGAATTTGGGGAGCAGATACAATGTGGAAACTCCCTGAGAGGTTGCCCGAGTTGCCAGAATCTGAAATTCCATTGGAACATCTGGAGTCTATTGCCGTGTCACAACGCCTGGATTTAGCCGCCGCACGACAGGAGACGCAGGTCATCGCTCATGCACTGTCATTGACGCGGAAATATCGATAT
>JAUSDH010000036.1 GCA_030650655.1 Candidatus Brocadiaceae bacterium | reverse complement strand
GTGTAAGAGCGGGTTGATTCTTTCGTCTTTTTAACGGCATAATGTTTGTGCTTTCTGGATAGTCATTAGGGTCGCCATAATAACCACAGTCAACATAATGGGAACTTTAACGGGACAGTTTCTCTGCCGTATTCTCCTGTTTAAAGATGTTATAATCATGAACTCTTCCCGGATAGCTTTTACTTGCCATAAGGATTTTGCCTTTCGTGTTTATGGTAATCTGAGTCTTGATGGTAGGGCGCTTTTTCTCTGTCTGCCTCCAAAGAGGGTTAAGCTTTACAGAAAGATTGGTAAATTGTTCCACCGTTAACCCGGTTAGCCGAAATAGTTCATGAAAAGAATTGCTTAAAAACTTTCCAAAACTTGTCCTCATGAAACTCGTCCTCGTAAAAACTGGGAATGGGGAAAAGAAGTTTTTATAAGTAAACCCTCATGAGCCAAAGACCCACAAAAGAGCATAAAAATATATCACCCTCCCTTAATTCCTCCCATCAAGGGAGGGAAAGTTCCCTCGCCCCTTGTGGGAGAGGATCGGGGTGAGGGGTATTTTCGTATCAACACTATAATATCCATGATTAATCTCAGCAACTATTCCACAAAGTATTTTTCACATACCTATCAGCAGATTGTAACCTCCTTTTATAACAATGCAAAAGATGCAGGGGCAAACGGCCGTTCGCCCTTATTTGTCCTTGAAGGCACGGAGAAGCTGATTAAGGAAGAATTGGTCCGGTGTATCTGGTTTGGACAGCATATCAAAAAAGGCAAACTTTTTACCGATGATGGCTCACGACTCGAAGTGCTATCGCCCGGATGGTGGAATTCTGAGGGTGGGCCTGATTTTAAACATGCAGAAATTCTCTTAGAGGGCAAGGGACTTATAAAGGGCGATGTCGAGATTCATGTGTTTGCTTCAGATTGGATGAAACATCAGCATGAGAAGCAAGACACGTATAATACGGTATGTTTACATGTTGTTATGTGGAATAATCATGAAGGTAGAGGTATCAAGAATCTCAATGGACAATCCATTCCCCAGTTAACTTTATCAAAATATTTAGATGCTGAACTGGATGACCTGGTTGAAATGATTGACATTGAATCATGCCTAAAAGGGGGAAAGGTAAATCCGGGACATTGTCAGACAGAAATAGAAAATCAGAAGGTGGATGAACGATGGATGGGTTATTTTCTCGATTATGCCGGCGACGAACGTATCCTTCAAAAGGCAAAAAGGTACGAAAAATGGGTGGAAAGAAGCCCTTTTGAGCAAACACTCTACGAAGCCATTATGGAATCGTTGGGATATAAGAATAACAAGGAACCATTTCTTAAGTTGGCCTCTCTTCTACCACTGGAAGACATCAGATGCCTGATTCCAGAGGATGTTCCAGTTCAGGAGAAGAAGATAGATATGCAAGCCCTTTTGTTAGGCGTGGCGGGATTATTACCACAACAGGCGGATTTAAAAATAATATATGACGACGAAACAGCGGAGTATGTAAGCGCTATCGAACATGCGTGGAACGTAATCAAAACTAAAATAAGTAAAGCCCTTATGACAAGAAATGACTGGAACTATGCAGGGATCAGGCCTGCAAATTTTCCTGAAAGGAGAATAGCGTCTATAGCTAATATCCTTACGGAATGTTCATCTTACGGCATTTTCCGACACATTTTATGTGTATTCGAAAAACTTGTTCCTGTCAGTGAACAGGAAGGAGAAGGTTATAAAGAAGAACAAAAAATCATCAAGTCGTTAATTGAGGATATACAATCAATCTTCCTTAATGTTCAAGACGCATACTGGTCGTATCATTATACGCTGGGTGGGAAAAGGCTCGAAAAACCATTGAAATTGCTTGGGAAGGAGAGGACTTCCACGATCTTCATTAACGTCATTATTCCTATATTCCTTGTCTATGCAAGAAGGCATAATGACATGAAACTGGAAAAAATACTCCATCTCGTTTATAGAAACCATTACCCTCTAACTGCCACGAGTGTGACGAAATTCATGGGTAATCGCATCTTTGGGCAGGAAAAGATTTCACAGAAAATTGTAAATTCCGTCAGGCGGCAGCAGGGACTGTACCAAATCTACAAGGACTTTTGTGAGAATGACAATTTGAGTTGCAACAAATGCGCCTTGTATCTGTCTATGGTTAAAGATTAAGAGTTCACCGCAGAGACGCAAAGATTACAAAGAGAAAGAAATTGGGAGATTGGGAAGATGTGAGGTTGAGGTTTTCTCAGCTTCTCAGCTTCTCAACCTCTGCGTTCTTTGCGTCTTTACGGTGAGTTCCATTTCGTAAAAATTAAAAATGAAAAAAATAAAATTCATCATTGTGGGGATTCTGGGCGCCTGGTTGATAAAATTATTGGCATTCACTATCCGTATCGATGACGAACCGAAGGGGTTTAACGAAAAGACGAAAACCTATCATGCCATCTATGCCTTCTGGCATTGCATGATGCTCATTCCCGCCTACGTCGGCAGAAAGAGCAAGATACAGGTACTCATTAGCCAGCACTCTGATGGTGAATACATTGCCCGTGTTATTAAGAGGCTTGGTTTTGGTGTCATACGGGGGTCAACAACAAGAGGCGGTATGAGGGCAATCAAGGCCCTGGTTGATAAGATTCGGGAGGGGTATCCTGTGGCAATTACCCCTGACGGACCGAGAGGTCCCCGGTTCGTCGTTCAGCCTGGAAGCATCTATCTCGGCAAAAAAACCCAATTACCCATCATTCCAACGGTGGTCGGATTATCCAGTTATTGGACGCTTCCCAGTTGGGATAAGTTCCGTATCCCAAAACCGTTTTCGCGCGCATTAATGCTGTACGGTGAACCTATCCATATTCCACCAAATCTGAACGATGAAGAGATGGAACACTACCGGCTTTTGTTAGAGCAGACTATGATCAGCATGGCAGAAAAGGCGGATATGTTAGTACGACAGTAAATGTTCAACTCACCGCAGAGACGCAAAGAAAAAACTTTAAAGAACGAGGACTTGCCAATACGTGAGGTTACTTACTCATATTATGGGCTATGGATTGGAGCAACATTTCCGCATCACCCTTGTTTCCCGAAAGGAACGTCATGCCGAGGATATTTCTTTCCAGCAAACAGGAGGTATAGCGCTGGGCTTTGCCCTGGAAGGTATGAATTGCTCCTGACGTAGATTCTATTTCACCCCAGGAACGCCATAATTTTAGCACATCATCAAAGACAAGCCTTGCAGTATCGTTGTCGGTATACCTTATAAGCATAAGTTTTAAAGGTTCTGCATTGGCGTTAGGTCTATATTCTGCGATGACTGCATCAGTTTTTTCAGTGAGACGAAACACGTTCTCTTCGATGTAATTGTCGGAGATGTATATGTTGTCGAGAATAATCTTTTTATGGAAGAATATATGACTATTTTGGGCAAGTTGCTGTTGTGGCAGCAAAGATAGGATGGATGGTAAAGATACCTTTTTATAAGGCATTATATTGATAAGAGATTTGCCCGCATAGAGAACATCTTCAGGAGAGACATCTCCCTCCCTTGGCTCAATTCTTATAAAATATATGTCATTCCAGAGATAGAGATAATTATTAAAGAGCGCGCTCCCGTTACCCAGTTTTATGTCAGTACCAGTCCGATCTTTGCTGAATACCCCAAAGGCATCTTCCTGACTGCCGAACTCCCAGATATCGACAAGTATCTTTTTGCTTGCTTCTTTTACATATTCGGCATTAGAGACACGAATAAAGGAATATGACAAATAAGGTTCTGCACCCCCGTCAATATATTCGTAGAGCTTATCCTTCCCTTCGTAAATGTTTGGGCCAGAAATCCTTTTCCAATCTCCAAGGGTTTCGGGAAGAAAATTTTTGTTTAAAATCTCTTTTGGATATTTTACTTTCGTCTGCGGTTGTATTCCTTCAACAACAATAGCAGACGTCCCCAGAACAGGACACACCTTTTCACAGAACCCACAGCCCACACAGACATCTTCGCGTACGAAGGGTCTTCGGATCTCTCGTTGTTGCGCATCCACGTAAGTATTAAAATGGATGGCCTTTGTAGGTACAGGGCACACCTCTTCACAGACACCGCAATTGAAGTCCTGCCACTCTTTCTCCAATTCGGGAAGTCGTGCATAGCCCACCCAGGGGATACAGCGGTTATGGTCAATCCGTGCCTTTCCTAGTGCGATCTCTCGTTTTTCCTCCAGAGGTAAGCGTTTGATTGCGCCGGATGGACAAACACGGGTGCAGAGCACACAGCCGTAATCACAGTAACCGATTCGGGGGATGAGTTTTGGTGTCCATACACCTTCAATTCCAGCCTCTAATAACACAGGGTGGAGTCCATTGGTCTTGCAGACCTTCATACACTCTCCGCATCGTATACAAAGTGCAAGGAAATCTTTTTCGTCTACAGCGCCAGGCGGACGGATAATAGACGTCTTTCCTTTGTTTATGCTCTTTGTATAGTTTAATTTTATAAAAGGTGTAATTGCCGCGCTGGTCAAGGTTGTTATGAGAAATGCCCGTTTTGAGAGGTCTACTTGACATTCCTGTCCTGCGGGTTGTTTAGTCCCAAACGTAATACTGTTTTCCGGACATATCTTCTGGCAGGTCATGCACAGAATGCATTCGCCTGCCTTTGTGCCCTGTCCATCGCTTTCGATTGCGCCCATACCGCAACTTTCAACACACAGACCGCAGCTTGTGCATGAGGATGAAACAGTCCTCTTGAATAGTGTCCAGTCTGAAAGGAGCGCAAGGATGGCACCCATAGGGCATATATTTCTGCACCAGTACCGCCTGAATACCATGCCGGCTGCAATTAACAAGACAAATACCATGAGAAGAATTCCATGTGCCCTGAAGAATGGCGCATGATAGGCAAAAAGTATTTCCTGGATAAATTTATGGATCAAGGTGAAGGAATACCCTACGAGGGGAATAGCGCTGAAATAACCAAAAAAACCATTGATGAGGTTGATGATATATGGATGGATACTTACTGCATAGACGCTGGTTGCAATAGAGAGGGGATCGAACCAACCAACGCATTGTAAGCCAAACAGCAGACCGATCAAAAGAAAGGCAAGGAGATAATATTTAAATCTGCGCCCGTCGTAAAGGCTTTTTTGAGATTTCTTCCTCAAACCTGTAAAGAGACGATCGGTAATATCTATGGTAGTTCCTAGCGGACAAACCCAGGCGCAGAAGAAACGTCCGAAGGGAATTGTAAGAAATAACACAAGAAGGGCAGGCCAGTACTTCAGGATAAATGTCTTTGCAGCCATCATCGCCCCGATGGCGGAAAGTGGGCTCATGCGGAGAAATATATTACCCTGAAAATCCCTTTCCGTGAGCGGGTCTAAGAAGAGGAGTAAGTAAATAAAAAAGGAAAATGCAAGGTATTGAACAACCTTGCGTGTATAATAGGGCCACTCGTTTTTATTATGACTGCCTTGCATAGTCTCGTAAAAGGTAACAGTTTATTACAAAAAAACGGAAATACGAAAAAACAATATAACTTGATTGTATAGGATTTTCACTTTAATTAAGCGGGTTTTAGGTAATGGCACGGACAAAAGCAGAGACGACCCATCGGCTCGTCTCTACAACTTTGTCCGTGTTTAACTTAAATTCACATATCCCCGTTTACACGAGGACAAGTTTTATAATGGCACAAATTATTCCCCTCTTTGGAAGAGACTCCACAATTCCCCTCTTGGGAGGGGTTAGGGGTGGGTCCCTTTCCCCGTTTTCA
>JAUSDH010000032.1 GCA_030650655.1 Candidatus Brocadiaceae bacterium | reverse complement strand
ACATGAATAGAACATGGTATGATATTGGAATAGTGCTTGTTTTCATCCTCATATTCAAGAATGAAAAAAACCTGATACCGGCTGCCGGGTAAAGCAGAAAAATTGCTTATGTTAAATATTGTATTTACTTCTGATCGAGGTTGAATTGTTACTTTTTTGACTTTTTCTTGTACGGAGGATTCTTTTGGTACGATTAAGCGTATCAGAACTTCTTTGGATTCTTCGTCTATGTTTTTTAGTTTTAATGGAAGTGTCGTATATCTTGCAAGCCTTATATCGTTGGCAGATCCAAACACTTTGGAAACTGTATCAGAACCAAAAGAATAATACGTTCCTGTTAGAGCGGAAAAAGGATATTGATTAGCGTCGGTATAGTCTACGTTAATGATTAAAGGATAACGACCGTGTTTTATTTGGGGTACACGGTAATTAGCTTCATATTCAAAATTCTCTTTAACAGTAAGCATTTGTTTAATAGGAGAAGATTGCGTTCTTTGATTTTCATTGATGTTAATTTGTACGTTAAAGGCAGATTCATCTCCCTCGTTTGTAACAACGACTTTAACTTTCAAATTGCTGTCATCTACAGCCACAGTGGTCTCTGTCTTAATAGTAATATACCCTGCACTTGCTGTAAATACGCCATAAGTGGAAAGTAATATGCCCAATATTAGAAAAACTATGACTTTCAATTGTAATTACTCCGAAGATATATTGTCACAAACAGGTGAGTTAATTATTGTAGAATTACGATTTTGGATTTTACTTTATCTTTGCTTAAATACAAGGAAAATCCTTAGTTCGGCGGAATAATATGAATGAAGATTATTGTAATTGTATTTTAATACGGAAATAGAAAATGTTTGACTTGAATTATAATAATATTATACTTGTTTAATTGAGACTAAGTATCAACTCGATTGTTTTTGATTTAAATTTGTTGCCGTAGGATTAAATGAATGCATGAAGAAATGAAAAATACCTATAAAGTTGCCTTGGTGGGAAATCCGAATGTCGGCAAGAGTGTGATATTTGGATTATTAACGGGAAAGTATGTGACCGTATCAAACTATCCCGGAACCACAGTGGAGGTTTCTAAGGGTATTTGCAAGGGATTGGATGGCAGGATTGAGATTGTTGATACGCCGGGTGTAAATAGTTTAATTCCTCTATCAGAGGATGAACTCGTAGCACGGGATATGCTGTTAGAAGAGTATGAAAAGCGTGTTATACAGGTCGTGGATGCAAAGAATCTCCGTCGTGGTTTGCTGATTACTACTCAACTCGCAGAGATGGGATTGCGTGTTGTGCTGACGTTAAATATGTGGGATGAACTCCTGGATAGGGGTATGAATATTGATGTACCGGTATTGCAAGAAACATTAAACATCCCGATTATAAAAACTATTGCTACGCATAGGGTAGGAATAAATGCATTGCTGAGTTCGATATCATCCGCAGGAGTACCCAGTCTTCATATCGATTACGGGAGCGTAATCGAAAAAGGCATTTTGAAGATACAGAAAATATTGAACGATGATACTGTCGTTAATACACGATCACTGGCTATCATGCTTTTATCAGGAGATGAAGCCCTTGAAGAAAAATTGAGGAATAAACTTCCAAATGGGTTTCTTGGCGACATTCATCCTATTCGAGACAATATCCAAAAACAATTTAGCAATCCACTGAGTTATGTAATCAATATAAAACGGGCACATTATGTGAATGCGCTGGTTGAAAGGGTTTGTACGACCGTTTCAAAAGAAGGGAAAACACATCCGTTTATCAGAGGCGTGCTCTTTTACTTCCTGGTTCCATTGGCAGCTTTCTTCATTGGACATAAGCTTGCAACATTATCAATGTCCTTAATTTCTTTCAGACTTCAACCAGATAACATTTTGGATTTTATTATACCGATGGCTGTTGGCGGGGTAACGTCAATATGGTTTTCGTTGTATCTATATTTGAGAGAATACAAGGAAAAGAACACCATTAGTGAGATATTGGGGCGTATAACAATGCATCCAATAGCGGCATTTCCCATATTGATTACCATTCTATGGATTGTTTATAAATTAGTAGGGGAATTCGGTGCAGGTACTTGTGTCGATTTCTTTGAAAATAAGGTGTTTGGGCGTTCTTCAACTCCATCAGGGGGTTTTGATGTTTACATCTACATACCGTTTATCAAGAAAATATACAATATTACCCATGTCAATTTTCAGGGGTTTAATTATTATTGTGGATTGCTTGCTCAGAAAATAATAAGTAAAGATAATATAGTATATGAATTATTTTTGAATGAACAGTCAGGACTTATACAGGTGGGTCTCACGTATGCAATTGCCATTGTTTTCCCCATTGTAGGTTTTTTCTTTCTGGCATTTGGTATTATGGAAGACAGTGGTTATCTTCCGCGTCTTGCCGTAATGGTGGATAAGGTATTTAAACGTATTGGACTAAATGGGAAGGCAGTGCTTCCAATGGTGTTAGGTCTGGGTTGTGCTACCATGGCGACATTAACAACACGCATCCTCAATACGAAAAAGGAACGGATTATTGCCACTTTATTGCTTGCATTAGCGATACCATGCTCAGCTCAATTAGGCGTCATTTCAGGCGTACTTGGTAAGATTTCCGGAATGTACTTTGCAATATACGTATTTGTCATTTTTACACAGCTTCTCTTTGTAGGTTATTTGTCGTCTAAGGTTTTGCCGGGGGCGCCTTCAGATTTTTTGATGGAGATTCCGCCATTTCGCATGCCAAAATTATCAAACATTTTTATCAAGACATTCTATAGAATTCATTGGTTCTTAAAAGAGGCTGTACCCTTATTTATGCTGGGCACCCTGGCATTATTTGTAGCTACAAAACTTGGCGTCTTGTCACTTATAGAGAGTATTGGCGCGCCAATAACAAAAAATTTTCTGGGATTACCTATAGAGACAACACATGGTTTTATATTAGGATTCTTACGCAGGGATTACGGTGCTGTAAGTATCTTTAAGGTGCTTGAAGAAAAAGGCGGCGATAAGGGTATAAATCCTGAGCAATTGATAGTCGCATTGGTTGTGATTACGCTATTCATACCATGTCTTGCAAATTTTCTGGTGATGATCAAAGAGCAGGGGGCAAAAAATGCATTTTTAATGTTCGCATTTATATTGCCATATTCTGTACTTATCGGTGGTATTTTAAGGGTTATTTTACAACAGTTTTAACGGATGCAAATACGCGGAAAGGTAGTGTCTATTTCAGGTGATGTTGCCGAAGTATGTATTATCAGAGAAAATACAGCCTGTGGCAGTTGTTCTGCCTGTCCGAAAAAGATGGGTGTAAGAGATATTACAAAAGTAGCTGCTGTTAAGGGAATTCAGATTGGACAAGAAGTTGTTCTTCGTGATAATATAAGCTGGTTTATAAAAAACAGAATTATGCTTGTTGTAGTTGCTTTTGTTTTAGGTATCATATTAACAGAGGCAACATCCGCCAGTATATCATTCGGTCCCTACAGAGGTAGAATGGATTTGCTCGTAGGGGGAATATTAACATTAATAGTGTTAATTGTTTCATGGGTCAGGAAGCCGCGATATCTTTTTAGGATAGAGCAAATAGAAGGGGGAAAGACATAACATGACCGAACCGGGTTTAGAAGAAATGCTGGAATTGATATGGACAATGAAAGAAGATGCGGATAAGGTCGAAAAAGATTTGTTGATCAAAAAGATGAAACTCCCTGGGGCAGAAAACATGTTGAAGACTTTAACTCAGGAAGACTTTGTTAAAATAACGAATACAAAAGTAGAATTTACCAACAAAGGTATGACAGATGCGCGATTGATTATCAGGAGACACCGTCTTGCAGAAAGGCTGCTGAATGACGTTTTAGCGGTAAAAGAAGATACCATGGATTCCAGCGCATGCAAGTTTGAGCATTTTCTGGATGAGGAAGTTACAGCCAGTATATGTACCTTATTAGGACATCCGGTAAGCTGTCCTCACGGAAAGGCAATACCGCCTGGGGAGTGTTGTGAAAAGGCAAATAAGGATATAAGACCAGTTGTAATGCCATTAACAGAACTAAAGTCAGGAGATAGGGCAAAAATATCTTATATAGTAACAAGATATCACGAACGGCTGGACAGACTATCTTCAATGGGTCTGTTACCTGGTGTTCAAATCCGCCTTCATCAAAGGCAGCCAACATACGTTATTCAAATGGGGGAAACACAAATAGCACTGGACACCGCTATTGCGCGTGATATTTACGTACGTCTTGTATAATTCCTTATAAGAACTAATTTTGCTTTACTTTATAAATAATTTTAAATACTATATCTCCATTAATTATGCAGAAGTTCGTTACGAATAGCCTTAATTTATAAGGAGTATTAAGATTTATGGATCCGGGTGTACTGATTGGAATAATACTAGGTGGTGGATTGATTCTCGTATCTATTGTTTTTGAAGGCGGTGCTTCATCAATACCAGGATTTATTAATATGCCGGCAATCATGATCACAGTTGGAGGTACATTGGCTGCGACTATTATACGATTTCCAATCCCAATGGTAATAGGTGCAATTGGGGTAGTTAAAAAAAGTGTCTTTGTAAAATTGGGATCGGCTGAAGAAGAGATCGCCAGATTGATTCAATATTGCAAGATTAGCCGTCGGGAAGGCCTTTTAGGATTGGAAAAAGAGATTGAAAAAATCAAAGACGAATTTCTGATTAAAGCGGTAAGATTGCTCGTAGATGGTTCAGATTCAGATACATTAAGAGGCATCCTGGGTACGGAAATTGATAATACCCGACTAAGACATACAAACGGTAAGGGAATTGTTGAATTCTCCGGTACCATATTTCCCGCCTTTGGTATGGTCGGAACTGTGTTGGGACTTATTGCCATGATGAGAAAGCTCGATGACCCATCACATATCGGTGAATCTATGGCTGTTGCCTTTATCGCCACCTTCTATGGTGTCACCTGCTCAAACCTTATCTTGCTCCCGCTCGCTGGTAGGTTAGACACCTTGAGTAAAAAGGAGCTTTTTTTGAAAGAAATTATTATGGAAGGTGTTATTTCCATTCAGAGGGGCGACTCCCCAATGGTGCTCGAAGAAAGACTAAAAGCGTTCTTGCAGGCAAAGGCAGCTAATAAAATGTCTGCAAGTTCAAAGGAAAAGGAAAAGACACAATGAGTGATGAGGAGGGCGGTGGCGGTGGACACGGTGGCCCTGTTTGGTTACTTACCTATTGTGACTTAATTACACTGCTGGTAGCATTTTTTGTAATGATGATAAGTTTTTCTTCAATTAATGTGAATAAATGCAAAGAGGATATGCCGAAAATTGAAGAGGGTTTTGCCGGTGGTGGAGGGCATTTTTTGGAAGACGGTACGAGTCCTGTGGAAAACATCTTTAAAAAGGATTTAGATGTACTTGAAAGTCCTGGCGCAGAAGAGCAACCTATAGAAAGCCAAATTGAACCCGAAGATATGTACAATTACATATCAGTTTTTGTAGAAGAAAGCGGATTAAAAAACTCAATTGGTATCGAAGATGTAAAGATAGGATGTAAGATAAAAATTCCTGTAGATTTATGTTTTGAAAAAGGTGGTTCTGTAGTAAAAAAAGAAGCATATAGGATATTTGATAAACTGGGGGGTGTATTAAGAAATCTCAGAAGTAAACTGGTAATTGACACAAATATGGGAAAAGCCGAAAAAGAGATTGACCTGTCAATAAATAGGGCAGCCGCTATTTGTGAATTTCTTGTGACCAGGGAGGATATTGAACCACAAAAGATTGCGATATCAGGTTATCGGGTCGCAGAAGCCAAAGAAAATACAATTACTATGATGATATTTAAATAATACCTTTAAACATTTATTACACATTTTTTATGTCGTCATCGCATCATAAGAAGAAGAAAAAATTGCCTGCTTCTGGCACTCCTGATTTGTTTTGGACATCCTACGGTTCAGTAATAACGATATTATTAGCCTTTTTTATCATATTTCAAGTCAACTTTACCGAGGAAAAGAAAACAGAGCTTATTGAAGAGTTTAAAAAATCAGTAAGTAGGAGCAACGTAACTTTTGGTATGGGCGGGATACTGCCCGATTTGGATGCGAAATCAACTGAAGATATCCAGAAATTGAAATATATTTATCCTGAAAGCAAAAGCGAACCCACTGAAATTGATTTATTCGATCGAGAAGAGGCGCAAATACCGGCGGCTGTAATTGTTTACTTCGAAGAAAACGATAGTGCTCTCTTCATGGAAGGAAAGCACGCATTGGATAATTTAATTGATTTAATTGGAGATAGACCCTGTTCTCTTATTATAGAGGGCCATACGAGAAAAAATTTTGTTCCCTCAAAAGGATACGAAAACTCTTGGAAGCTTTCCCTTGACCGTGCAAAGGTTGTGGCTGATTATCTTCATGATAAAGGCAATATTTCTTGGAAGAGATTGATTACCATCGGATATGGGAATAACAAACCCTTGATGAAAGATATTAAAACTGACCGACATAACGATAGGGTATCTATAATTATAAACATTTTGAAATAGAATGATTTTCTTTTGACTTGACAATACAACGCAGGTGTGATATTAATTCCCCTCCATGAAAAGAACTCGAAATTACCTATTGGCCATTTTCTTTGCCTATTTTATCTCCTTTTTATTTGCTAACGATACTACCTATAGCGCTGAAACACCTAATTCCGATGTCACTGCAAAAAGTAGTCAAGAATCGCCTGTTTTGTTAGTAAAAAAAGATGAAGATACTGTCATTTATAAAAAAGACATTATTATTCGTTCTCATGAACTTAAGGCAGAGCCTAAGAAAGATAAAGGTACAGAAGAATTTAAAACTATCGAAAAACCTATAGAAAAGAAACAAGAAACACCCAGTCTGGATATCGTTGACAAGTATTTAAAAGAGGGTAGAAAATATGAAGCAAGAAATATTCTATCGGATCTCTTTATTAACAAAAAAATACCAGAAAAACAAAGAGAGATAAAGGAACTCTTAGATAAATTAAATGAAGAACTAATCTTTTCATCCTTGCCAACTCCTGATGCCACTATGTATACCGTTCAACCCGGTGATATCATGGCGCGAATTGCCAAACAATTTAACACAAATTATGAACTGATTATAAGAATTAACAACAAATCTCCCACGAGACTGAATATAGGAGATAAATTAAAGATACTTACGGGAAAGACGAAAATATTAATTAGTAAAAGCGAGTTTACTCTGACTTTGCTGCTAAATGATCATTATGTGAAACAGTATCGTATTGGCACAGGGAAAAATGACAAAACCCCGGTTGGTACGTTTGAAGTAAAAAATAAGATGAAAGAGCCTGTATGGTATTCACCTAACGGTGGTATATTCCCTTATGGACATCCGGAAAATATCCTGGGTACCCGATGGATGGGTTTTAAAGATAAACCAGACCTGTATGGTTATGGGATTCACGGTACAACACTACCTGAATCGATTGGCACTGCTTCATCAAATGGTTGTGTTAGAATGTTAAATAGCGACGTGGAAGAGCTGTATGATTTTGTAACACTAGATACGGAAATTATTATTCAAAGGTGAAAACTTATGTATAGAAACGAACCTCTCGATAAATATTTGAAAGATGCGGCTGCTGGAACGCCGACACCTGGCGGTGGAAGTGTTGCAGCACTGGTTGGTGCTTTAGCGACGACGATGTCGTCAATGTCAGCAAACTTTACTGTTGGCAAGGAAAAATTCAAACACTATGATTCGCAGTTAAAGAAAATACTTGGAGAGTGCGAGAAGAGCAGAGAAATTTTATTATCCTTGATGGAGGAGGATATTAAAGTTTATAGTGGGATCACGAATGCGTATGGATTGCCAAAGTCGACCGATGCAGAAAAGAACAAACGGTCGGAAGAAATACAAAAAGCAACCATTGTCGCAATGGATGTGCCATTAAAGACAACAATGTGTTGTCTTTATGTACTGGAGCAGACACGAGAATTAGTAGATATTGCAAATCCTAATCTTATCTCTGATGTTGGAGTGGCTGGCTTTTTAGCTGAGGCGGGATTTCAATGTGCAAAATTAAATGTGGAAATTAACCTTGCTACGATTAAGAATCTGAGTCTTGTTGAAAAGACCAAAAATGAATTGAGCCACGCTGAAAAGAAGGCAAAAACGTTTTTTAAAGAAATACAAGAAAAAGTGCAGAAGATAATAAAGGGATAATGCATAACTTTCTGTTGTTTACAGAAAAAACTCATAGCGATTGTAAAACTCCGCTAATCTCTACTCAACAAATTGCCAACCTTAAAGATTTCATCATAAGCTATGGAATGGAAAATAAACAAGGGTTCTAAGGGATGCATCCTTTGTAACAAGGAGTTTTGTGAAGAGGAGGAATATTATTCCGCACTTTTTGATGAAAATAATATCTTTATACGAAAAGATTATTGTACTTCATGTTGGTGCAAAGATAAGGGAGATGAGCTTTTTTCATTTTGGAAAACGAGACTGCCAAAAAAGAATAAACCTGTCCAAAAGTTTGTAAATAACGAAGTCTTTCTGGATATGTTTGTCAGATTAGCGGGAAAAAACGAACCAAGTCAAAGGAATTTACGATATGTGCTGGCACTTTATTTAATACGGAAAAAAATATTTAAATTGAAATCTTTTACAAGAGAAAACGAAGAGGAGCTTATCACATTATATTATCCAAGAGAAAATAAAGAATTCAGCGTATTTAACCCACATTTGAAAGAGGAGGAAATTGAAGCTATTACATCAGAAATGAGCCAACTCCTAAACTATCCTTACTTAGAACAAGAAGCCCTCATCAATACAGATTAAATACTTATCTGATTTACTTCCGTACTCGAGTTGCGTTCAAATAATAATTACAATTCCACAAATCTCTCATATTGCCACTGCGTAATTTGCAAAACAGATTTTTTTCAGTTGTCTCCCAAATGCCTGAGATCTTTGCCTAGCTAATGGTTATTGTGAAACTGGAGTTGCAGCACTTGCAGATGTATTATAATTACAGGTTTCGCAGTCTACAGCAATCCCTCTATTTTTCCTTTCTTTTAGTGCCGATCGAAGTTGTACTGCCTGATCGGTATTAACGTTCTTTTCTCTTTGTAACGCTAATAACCTAATACGTAATTGTCTTGTCATTTTAATACTTGGACACTTGGTTTTTTGTATGCCTACGGGACAAACTCCTACTATTTTCTTTTTGTTTGTTTTCTTTGCCATAGTGAATCTCCTTCCTATTTTTTTAGTTTAAATGTAAGACTAGCTATCAATTTCTTTAATTAAATCCGGAAATATAATTTTAAGAGTTTCTTTTGCAGCAGATTGTTCCGCTTCCTTCTTACTTTTGCCCCATCCTTTCCCGTATTCATTACTTTTTATTGAGACTATTACTTCAAAAGATTTTCCGTGATCAGGGCCAATTTGCTGCAAGACCCGATAATTAGGCGTAATGCCATATTCCTTTTGACTGTAATGTTGAAGAATAGATTTGTAATTCTTATCATGCTGATTTTTACAAACGAGGTCAATTTCTTTTATTAAATGTTTTATGGTAAAATTGTAAGCTGCTTCAATGCCGCCGTCCAAATATATTGCGGCTATAACTGCTTCAAATACATTGGCAAGTAAGGATTTTGGCAGGTAATTCCGGTCGTTTAAACCCTTGCCTACCAAAAGAAAATCTTTTAGATGAGCCTCTACACTAACAGTGGCAAGTGTTGTTTGACTCACCACAACGGACTTTATCTTTGTTAATTCCCCCTCGCTACACTGAGGCATGGTTTTATAAAGATAGTCTGAAATAATCATCCCCAATACCGCATCTCCCAAAAATTCTAATCGTTCGTTAGAAAAATTATTTTCCAATCTGCAGGAGGTATGGGTTAGTGCTTTTTCAAGCACGGCGAGATCATGGAATGAATATCCTAACGCTAATTGACACTCACTAAGTTTTTCTGGGTTTAAATGATTATTCGTTTGGAGTATCATTTTTTTGAAACTTTTTTTCCTTGAAAAGCATAGATTCTTCTATGGCAGTGTATTTCGTTGCAGCATTGATAAGCTCAATAGCAGTGCTGCGTCTGAAGGAAACAACTTCCACCCTACAACCGTGTGCTTTCAACATTTCTACAAGTGGTACAAAATCCCCATCGCCACTCACCAAAACTACGGTATCTAATTTTGGTGCAATCGCTATAGAATCGATTGCAATACCCATATCCCAATCTCCTTTTGCCGTACCATCTGGCCTCAGTCGAAGCTCCTTTGATTTTATTTCATACCCTAAGCGGCTCAATGCATCTGTAAAGCTGGATTGGTCTACATCAGGCTTTTGTACCACATATGCAATAGCACGAATGAGGTTTCTGTCACCTACAATTTCCAGGAGAAGTTTACTATAATCAATCTTTGATTGGTGTAACGCCTTTGCCGAATAAAACATATTTTGGACATCAACAAATACCCCTATCCTTTGTTGAGATCCTCTGATTCGTCCACCTACCATGTATATCTTCCTTTCTAATATAGACTTAATATTATGAAGATGCTGTAGAAGATGCTGTATAAGTACCTAATTGAAAAAAATTTTAATATGAATAACTTTGCGAAAATTAGGTAGGTAAAATAAAAATACTATAATAAGTTCAAAGAGCATAAAGCATGCAAGACTGGTTACGTCATAACATACCTTTTTACAAAATATTAGAGCAACACAAATTTATATTTGAAATTTATTTTAACAGCCTTTTGCGGACAGTCAATTAAAAAACTGAAATAACTTAATTTTATTGACTCTTATATCAAATTCTGATAAATTTACCCTAATAAATATATAAATCTAACTGCTTTGTTGACAATAACTAAACATAAAATTAAAAAAATTGGAATTAACTAAAACTCGCCATGGACATAGACTATTTGAGAAAGGAAATTGATGCACTGGATTCTAAAATAGTAGAGTTACTCAATGAAAGAGCCAAAATCGTATTGAAAATTGGTGAGATAAAAAAACAAAACCAGGCGCAAATCTATGTCCCAAACAGAGAACAAGAGGTCTATTCAAGAATTAAGTCACAAAACAAGGGTCCTTTAACGGACGAATGTCTTGTTGCGATATACCGAGAATTGATGGCAGGTTCCTTAGTATTGGAAAAGGCCATTAAAGTATCCTATTTAGGGCCTGAGGGAACTTTTAGTTATTTTGCAGCTAAACAGAAGTTTGGATCGTCTGTTGAATACGTTCCGGCACGGGGCATTGACGATGTTTTCAGAGATGTAGCAGGGGGGAGAAGTGATTACGGGATTGTACCTGTTGAAAATTCAACAGAAGGCGGTATAAGAGAAACACTCAACATGTTCGTAGAGTTCGATATAAAAGTATGCGCTGAGATTATTTCGCCAATTCACCACAACTTAATGGCAAATTGCACAAAAGAGGAGATCAAAAAAGTATATTCAAAACCACAGATTTTGTCTCAATGCAAAAATTGGTTGGCAAGTAATCTTCCTCATGCTGAATTAATAGAGGTCAGTAGTAGTGCCGAGGCTGCCCGTATTGTCAGAGATGCTTCAAAATCAGGAAATGAAGGGCAATATTATGCGGTGATAGCAAATGCAGAGATAGCACAACTGTATGGATTAAGTATCCTTTTCAGGAACATCGAAGACAACCCAAACAACATAACGAGGTTTTTTGTGCTGAGCAAAGATTACGGCGAGCCGAGCGGGAGAGACAGGACTGCAGTAATGTGCTATATAAAAAATCGGACTGGTGCATTATTGGAGATACTGGAGCCTTTTAAAACGTATAATATCAATCTCACAAATATCGAGTCATTGCCTACCAGGAAAAAAACGTGGGAATATTGTTTTTATCTGGATTTTGAGGGTCATACATCGAATGAGACTATTCAGAAAGCCCTCAAAGAGGTATCTAAAAAATGTTTTGATATGAAAATTTTAGGATCGTTTCCGAAGTGTGATTGAAAGTGCATAATTCGATGATAATGGGAAAAAAGCCTTTTATTGTGGGGAATTGGAAGATGAACCTCACGCTTGCGGAAGGAATAGAGTTTACAAAATCACTCAAAAAAAGTTTACAGGGTAAACATGAACTCATTTGCGGGATTTGTCCACCTTTTATATTCTTGAAGGATATATGCAGGGTATTAGAGGATAGTGGTATATGCGTTGGTGCACAGAATATTCATAGTGAAAAAAATGGCGCTTATACTGGCGAAATTTCTGCGTTGATGGTACAGGAAGTCGGCTGTACGCATGTACTGATTGGTCATTCAGAACGACGGCATCTCTTTGGTGAAGTCGATTCTTTCATCAATGCTAAAATAAAGACAGCACTAGGCATTAATTTAAAACCAATTTTTTGTATCGGAGAAACATTACATGAAAGGGAGGAAGGAAGGACAAAATATGTAGTAAAAAACCAATTAAAAAACGGTTTGATGGGAATCGATAAGAATCATATAGAAGAACTTGTGATTGCCTATGAGCCTGTTTGGGCTATTGGTACAGGGAAAACAGCTTCTCCTGAGCAGGCCAACGAAGTTCATTCGTTCATCAGAGGCTTTTTGACAAATGAGTATGGGAAAGACATTGCCAATAGTGTGTATATCCAATACGGGGGAAGCGTTAAACCAGAAAATACTAAAGAGTTGATAGCACAGCCAGAGATCGATGGGCTTTTGGTAGGCGGTGCAAGTATTAAGTTAGAATCTTTTTTAAAAATAATTGATGCTGCATCAATTCAGTAATGTTTTAGCAATTGGATTTTTAATATTGGGAGAGTTACATGGTAAAGGCTGAAAAGGCATTTAAGTGGGGGATTGCAATCATTGTTATCTTTGGAATATTAAATGCATTCTATTTTTTGAATATAGTCATTGGATTAAAAATTGCATTACCCATTTTGTGTGTGTTTTTGATTGGGTCTATTCTATTACAATCTGGCAAAGGCGGTGGATTGGCAGCTATCGGGGGATTGGGGGATCAGTCTGCCTTTGGCACGAGATCAAGTACGTTCTTGTCTAAAGTTACGTATCTCATAGGAGCTGCATTCATTGTTGCTACCATATTTTTGTTCAAACTGTCCATCCCGACAAGGTCATTAGAAACGATGGTCACGCAGGAGATTCCTGCTGCACCTCATGCTCATAATCACGGTGAACATGAACATGGCAGTGTGCCTCATGCAGAGGGTGTTTCAGATGATGCCTCTCAGGTGGGTATGCAGAAAGTCGCCGAAGAAGAATCAAGCAAGACAGGGCCAAAAGGCTCGTATCATCAGGCAGCGATGAAAGAAGAGACATCGCAAAGCCAGCAGGCGGGTATGAATCCTGTTGAAGAACAGACATCAAGCGTCAAAGAAAAGTCTGCAAGCGAAGCACAGAAATAGACAGGTAATAATTCTAAGTAAACAATACACGAACGAAAGATTTTGGTGGCTTGATGTTAAAAAGCATGACAGGATTTGGTATAGCTGAATATAAAGACGACGCACTCACGATACGTGTGGAACTTCGCTCGGTGAATAACCGATTTTTGAAGATAGACTCACGGTTGCCGGAAATATTGCAATCCTTTGAAACCGAGATTGAGCGTCCAATCAGGGAAAAATTAGCCAGGGGTACAGTCCTTTTAAATGTAAATTATCAATCTCTCCGGCAAGAACCTGAGTATGTCTTGAACAGTGATAGGCTAAAAGAATATTATCATTTGTTAACTGACATAAAAAAAGAGATTGGTTCCAGAGAGAGAGTATCAATTAATTCCCTGATACTGCTTCCAGGCGTACTGCAAAAGGGGAAGAATAGTCAGACGGATAAAAACACCCTTCTATCCTTATGTCTCTCCCTTATTAAAGAAGCCCTGGAAAAGATGTTGGAAATGCGGGCTGTTGAAGGAATGCATCTCGCAAAAGATATCGAACAGAGAAAAGAATTTATCCTTTCAATACTCAACAAAATTGAAGCCATGTCACCTATGATAGTCCAGGAATATAGTAAACGTTTACGAAGCAGGGTTTCCTCGTTACTGAACGGAACAAATATAGAATTGACAGATAGTAGTCTTTGCCGGGAAATTGCCATCTTTGCAGAACGATGTGATATTACTGAAGAAATTAGCCGTCTAAAAAGCCATTTTTCTCAAATACAAGAAACCATAAATTCAGATGAATCAGTGGGGCGGAAGCTGGATTTCATTGTTCAGGAAATGTTCCGTGAAACCAATACGATGTGCTCAAAGGCAAATGACAGTGTGATGCTGAAGGATTTGGTGGATGTAAAAACAGAGATTGAGAAAATCCGTGAACAGATATTTAACATTGAGTAGTTTGTTGAGTTTGTTGAGTTATTTAGGTTTCTTGAGTTAACTCAGTTAACCCAAATAATCCGATAAACTCAAAAAACCCCTAAACTGTGGTTGCTTTTACATGGGAAAGATCGTAATCATTTCAGGACCGTCAGGGTCAGGAAAAACAACGGTATGCAAACTACTCGAAAAAGATCGGCATGTGAAAAAATCAGTATCTGTAACAACACGTCCACCCCGGCATAACGAAGAGCACGGTGAGTCCTACTACTTTGTATCAACTGCTGAATTCGAGAATATGATTCAGCGCAACGAACTGGCGGAATATGCAACGTATTGCGGTTACTACTATGGTACTCCTGTTACGGCATTACAAGAAGCCCTCAGGAATAAAACCCTCTATCTGCTTGAAATAGAAGTGCAGGGCGCATTGCAGATCAAGGAGAAATTTCCTGAAGCTATATCGATATTTTTACTGCCACCTGATAAAAAAACTTTGGGCCAGCGGTTAATCAAAAGGAACACAAATAAAGAGGATGATATGAGACTTCGTTTGAAAACCGCCGAAAAAGAATTGGAATATAAAGATAAATATGACTACTGTGTTGTTAACGATGATCTGGAAGTAACAGTAAATACTATCCGTAAAATACTAAACCTGGTGTAATCATGTCCTATAGTATCGTTTTGGGAGTTACTGGTAGTATTGCTGCATACAAGGCCGTCGAGGTTGTATCGAGTCTGATGAAACAGGGAAATAATGTTACTGTTATCATGACGACAAATGCCCAGCGATTTGTAAATCCTGTAACATTTCAGTCTATTTCAAAAAATCGAGTCATAACCGATCTTTTCATTGATACGGGAAATTATGATCCCAATCACGTATCCCTGGCTGAACATGCCGATATAATAGTGGTTGCGCCGGCAACTGCGAATTTTATTGGTAAGGTTTTGTCCGGTATAGCAGATGACGCTCTAACATGCACCGTTATGGCGGCGCGCTCTACGGTGGTCATTGCGCCTGCAATGAATGACAGTATGTACTTGAATCCCATTGTGCAGGAAAATATAAAAAAATTAACGAAGCTTGGCTATGTTATTATCGAACCGGAAGAAGGCCGGTTGTGCACGGGGCGTGTTGGAATTGGGAGATTAGCTTCTGTTGAGAAGATTGTTGGCGTAATCAATGAGGAACTCAACAAAAAGAAGGACAAATAAATACTCATGAATAAGATACAAGTAAAAGTTATGAGAAAGCAGGGATGTGGGGATTTACCTTTGCCCCAATACATGAGCGAGGCTGCCAGCGGGATGGATTTATATGCCGCAGTGGATAAGGCAGTTCAGCTTGAACGCAGTGAAATAAAATTGATTCCCACAGGCATTCATATAGAATTACCTTTGGGATACGAAGCTCAAGTCAGACCAAGAAGCGGACTGGCTTTAAAATACGGTGTTACACTGGTGAATACCCCAGGCACTATCGATAGTGATTATCGCGGGGAAGTTGGAATCATCTTATGCAATTTTGGGAAAGAACGTTTTACCGTAGAACGTGGGATGCGTATTGCGCAACTGATAATCCAACCCGTATTCAGGGCTGAATTGATTGAGGTTGATTGTCTGGAAGAAACTCGTCGGGGCGCGGGTGGGTTTGGCCACACGGGACATTAAAGAAAAAATACATTATGTGCTTTTAGAAAAATCACGCGCATCGTTCTGATTCCTTTAAGGGGGTTCTATGGAAACAACCGTCGCGAAAAAGATATGGACAGAAAAAGAACTAATGTCTTTACCTGAGAACGGGTATAAGCATGAATTAATAAACGGAGAACTCGTTATGGTGCCAGCAGGAATGGAACACGAAAATATAGTAATAAAACTTTCTGCTGCATTGGAAAGATTTGTTTCAGAACACAGACTTGGTGCAGTTTTTGGTTCAAATGCCGGGTACTGGATGAAATCAGGCAACCTTCGTTGCCCTGACGTTTCATTTATAAGTAAAAAGCGGTTGCAGGGATTTAAACGGCCTTCCAAGGGGTTTTTTAAAGGTTCACCCGATCTCTCGGTTGAGATTCTTTCACCTTCTGACACAATGGAAAATCTTCATGAAAAAATTGTTGAATATTTCGAAAATGACACAAAATTAGAATGGGTAATCAATCCTGAAGAACACGTTGTTTTGGTTTATCACTCACCGCGTCCCGATAAGCTTCTTCGGAGCAGCGATATATTAAACGGAGAAGATTTTTTTACAGGATTTACATTCCCCGTATCTGAATTATTTGTAGAATTATAATACTATGGGAATTAAACGTTTTATACGTTACATTACCGCAATTATCCTTATAGCCTCCGCCTTATTTATCTTCTTGAGTTTTCTTAGCTATTCCCCCAATGACCCGCCTTTTGCTGATTATCCCAGCAACAGTCCTGTACATAATTTTTGTGGAATAGGAGGCGCTCAAATTGCAGGATACACACGGGCAGGTTTAGGGAGGACTTCTTATTTAATCGTTGTCCTTGTAGGGTGGCTTGGGGTGTCGTATCTCTTTAAGGAAAGCATCGAATATCTCTGGGTAAAAATGATCGGGGCTGTTTTATTACTATTTTCGGTTGCATCCTTATTGACGCTTGGATGCTATGCATTCAAAAAATCCCTTCTATCCGCCAATGTGGGTGGAATTTTCGGAATCGTAGTTGTCTCCAGGTTATATGAATATTTCAATCTAACAGGAACGATAATTATTTTGGCATCCGGGCTGGTTATATCAATTATGCTCTTACTCAACGTCACTCCTGTTTCTCCTTTTATCAAGGCACCAAGAGCAAAAGAAGGAAGGCCTGTACCAACACACGATTCTGAAAATGAAGATGCTAGCACCCGTTATCGTGCAAGAGTAAATGCATTGAATAAGCCAACCATTTCGACCAATAATTACCTGGATTTGATTCCTGCGAATATAACAGGAGAAATGGAAAATGAACAACCTGTATCTTTGGGTACGCTTAAAAATATTCAGAAACAATCTAATGAAGAACAATCTCTGGAAGAGGAAGAGGCAGTTATCTATACTGAAACTATCAAACAAAAGAAACGTGATTATGAACTGCCACCAATTGATCTCCTGGAAAAGCCCGCAGTTGAACAGCATTCAGATGATTGGGATCAAATTACACAACGCGCACAGGTACTAAAAAACACCCTCGTACAGTTCAATGTGAATGCAGAGGTCGTGGAAATTGAAAGAGGGCCTGTCATCGCCATGTATGAATTAGAATTAGCGCCGGGAACGAAGGTGGGGAAGGTTGTAAGCCTTTCCGATGACCTGGCAATTGCCTTAAAGGCGCCGAGTGTAAGGGTTGTTGCTCCCTTGCCGGGCAAGTCATCGATTGGATTGGAAGTCCCAAATACCAAGAGAAAAACGGTGATGCTGCGGGAGTTGCTGGAAACGTCCGATGACATACGGAAAAAAATGGCTATCCCGCTTCTGCTTGGAAAAGATGCGGCTGGTAATCCCCTTATATCTGATCTGGCATCAATGCCCCATTTACTCATTGCAGGAACAACTGGTTCCGGCAAGTCTGTTTGTCTCAATTCAATCATATTGAGTATTCTATTTTTGCGGCATCCAACCGATGTCCAGCTTCTCCTGGTAGACCCGAAAATGGTCGAATTTTCATTATTTCGGGAAATTCCCCATTTGATAAGCCCCGTAGTAACGGATATGAAAAAAGCCGCAGCCGTGCTGGAATGGGCGGTGAACAAAATGGAAGAACGGTACGCCTTGCTTGCCAGTGTTGGTGTGAAACATATAAATGGCTATAATAGGCTGGGGACAACCGAAATCAGAAAACGCTTAAATCCAGAAGGTGATGCTAATCTCGACGACGTACAATTTTATTTGCCGCATATCGTTGTTGTGGTTGATGAACTGGCGGACTTGATGATGGTGGCATCCAAAGAAGTCGAGTCCTCCGTAATCAGGCTCTCTCAAAAATCTCGTGCAGTTGGCATTCACCTCATACTCGCAACTCAGCGGCCTTCAGTTGATGTGATTACGGGATTAATTAAATCAAATATGCCCTCGAGGATATCATTCTATGTTGCTTCAAAGGTGGATTCGAGGACCATTTTGGATCAAAACGGAGCAGAGAAGTTATTAGGAAGCGGTGATATGTTGTTCCTGCCTCCTGGAACATCAAAGTTAGTCAGAGTTCAGGGCGCTTATGTAAGTGACGAAGAAGTAAAAAATGTAGTTGAATATCTCAGAAAGCGCTCTGCGCCAAAGTTTAATTCAGAGTTGAAAAGCTGGAAAGGAACTTCAGAAAGAGAGAATATTGCCAAAGACAATCTTTACAATGAAGCAGTGAGGATCGTGCTGGAGACACAAAGGGGGTCTGTCTCCCTCTTGCAGAGACGATTGGAGATCGGTTATTCACGCGCTGCAAAGTTGATTGACCTGATGGCTGAAGACGGCATTGTCGGAGAATACAAAGGAAGTCAGGCAAGAGAGGTATTCCTGTCCCTGGAAGAATGGGATGCTCAAATGGCACGTATGAATCAGGAAATGGATAAAATATAAATAAACATGAAACCTAAGAAAGTTGCTTTAATCAATTTGGGATGTCCAAAGAACCTGGTTGATGCAGAGGAAATACTTGGCAGGATAGCAGATAGCGGAAGCATTATCTGTCAATACCCTGAAGATGCAGAGGTGCTGATTGTAAACACCTGCGGTTTTATTGACGAGTCCAAGAAAGAGTCTATCGATACGATCTTAAAGGCTGCAAAACTGAAGGAAGACGCGCAGTGCAAAAAGCTCATCGTAACAGGCTGTCTTGCTCAAAGGTATCCCAAAGAATTACAGAAAGAAGTCCCTGAAATCGACCACGTTGTCGGCCTGAAGGATTTTGATAAACTAACTAATTTGTCGGGTTCCGGTCAAAAGAGGGGAAAAGGCCATCAGGCGCAGTGTAACGACGAGTGGCGGAATCGTATTAGACTGACCCCAAGACATTACGCCTATCTCAGGATTTCTGACGGGTGCGATAATAATTGCAGCTATTGCGCCATTCCTGGCATACGAGGTAGATTTTACAGCCGGACGATAGAGAATATTCTGGAAGAGGCTCACCAGATGGCCAGTGAGGGGGTAAAGGAACTTAATGTCATTTCGCAGGACACAACTTCGTACGGGGTTGATTTGTATGGAAAGCAGCAGTTACATGTGTTATTAGAGAAACTTTCAAAAATAAAAGGAATTGAATGGATAAGGATACTGTACACCCATCCTAGGCATTTTTACCCGGAACTTATCCATGTGATAAGTCAGCAGGAGAAAATCTGCAAATACATTGATCTCCCTATACAACACATCAATGATACAATCCTTGCAAAGATGGGGCGGGGAGTAACTCATTCTTATATAGAGAGTTTAATCGACGATTTACGAAGTCATATCAATCACCTATTCTTAAGAACGTCTGTTATTGTTGGATTTCCAGGGGAAACGGAGGAGCACTTTGCCGAGCTTTTGGAATTTGTAAAAACTACTCAGTTTGAACGGTTGGGAGTTTTTACTTATTCAAAGGAAGAAAATACGCCTGCGGCATCCTTCAAAAAACAAATACCTCAAAAAATAAAAGAACAGCGACTAAAGAAGGTCATGCTCACACAACAGGAAATTTTATTGAGAAAACACAAAAACCTCGTGGGCAATTCAATTCCTGTTATTATTGACGAGAAAATCGAAAGCAATGATGACTGGCTTGGCAGGTCTTACGGGGATGCTCCCGACGTGGACAGCAAAGTGATTATTCAGGGAAATCATCTAAAAGCGGGTGATATTAAAAATATGGTTATTACTGGCACTGCAGGTTATGATCTGACTGCAACGTCTATAAAAAATGGAAAGAGGATCAAATGAGTTCGTTTGATTTTTCAAGATGTACGGCATTCAATCTGCCCAACCGATTAACCCTGTCAAGGCTCCTGCTGGCCATTGTATTCTTTATTTTTTTATCGTACCGTTGTTACACTATTGCACTTATTGCGTTTAGCCTGGCATGGTCAACCGATTGGTTA